>JAITEO010000088.1 GCA_031281985.1 Zoogloeaceae bacterium
CTTGCGATTGAAAATGATGGGCAACTGCCGACGCCAGCCAACGAAAATCCAGGATGTGGCGGCAGGCCAAAAGAGATTAAAAAGTAAAAATTCACGGAATTGTCCTTCTAACAGAGCCCAGGAGCTTATTAATAAAATCATGACCGTAAAAAAAACCGCCCACCACGACATGCTGACGCGTCCGCCATACAGGCTTCCGCTTGCCATGCGCACGAACAGGTAATCTTCGGTGATGCGCATGATATTGGTATTCGCCTCCGCCGGAACGCCCAGCGGCGGATCATGGGGGCGCAGGGCGTTGACATCGGTGACGAGCACGTTGTACTGCTCTTCCGGGATGGTCTGCACGCTCTTCGCGCGGGTTCGCGCGCGTATAAGCCCCATCACGAGCACCACGACGATGCTGATGATCCAGAATAGATACATGACCATTTTGCCGTTCATGTCGCGTTGCTCCAGAAAGAGTGTGGCTTTGTCATCTTTCGATCGGGTATTCCAGGGTCAGTGTTCCCAAGGGGGAGTTTTCGGGAACGTAGCGGGCAACCAGCTTCCGGCGTATTCCCAAACTTGACGGCGGGGCGCTTCTCCCCGGTCGCCCCCCTTGTCATTTTCCGGGGTGTTGTTCATACCATTGTTGCGCCAGGGTTTCCAGCAACTGGTTGGGGGAAATCGGTTTGTGCAGCACTGGCCAGGCGGCGTTGGCGAAGATGTCGAGGCGTTCGTGGGTGGCGTCGCCGGTGAGGATGACGCCGCAGACGGGGCGCTGCATGCGGGTTTGCAGGATGTTCAGGAAATCGAGACCATTGAATTCGCCGGGAATGCGAAAATCGGTGATGAAGAAATCGGCGTCGGTGATTTTCGGGTCGGCAAGGGCGCTTTCACTGTCGTCGAAACAACGCGTGCGGATGTCATGGCTGGTCAGCCAGATCTGCAACGCGGAAATGACGATCGGATCGTTCTCGATCAGGACGCACTGGCGTCCCGTCAAGATGCCGAGATCGCAGCGCGCGTCGCCGGCGATTTTCTGGCGCATGGGCATGTAGTGCAGCCCGCCGGTGTTCAGGGGAATGGCAAGCTCGAACAGCGTGCCGCGTCCGTAGCGGGATTTGCAGGTCAGGCTGTAGCCCAGGAGTCCGGTCATGCGGCGCACGATGGACAAGCCCAGCCCCAGACCCCGGCTGCGGTCGCGCTGGGGATTGTCGGCCTGGTAGAACTCCTCGTAGATATAGGGCAATTGCTCGGTCTTGATGCCGATGCCGGTATCCCAGACCTGGATCAGGAGGGTGCTGCCGCGCAGGCGCGCGCCGATGAGCACGCCGCCCATGTCGGTATAACGAATGGCGTTGCTGACCAGATTGCGCAGGATGTTGGCAAGCAGGCCGGGATCGGCAAGGATGAAGATCGGCTGCGTGGGCAGGAAAATCTTGAAGCGCAGGTTTTTCTTCAGGGCCAGCGCGGCAAACTCGCTGTCGATGCGCTGGAAGATGCTGTAGATTTCCACCGGCGCCAGTTGCGGCACGATCACGTCCGCGTCGAAGCGGGAAATGTCCAGCAAGGCGTCGAGCAGTTCGCTCAGGGTCTTGGTGGCGAGGGTCATGTTCTGGATGATGGTTCTCTGATCGTCGGACAAACGGGTGCGCGCCAGCGCGGAGACGAACAGATTGTTCGCCTGTAGCGGCTGGCGCAGGTCGTGGCTGGCGATGGCGAGAAAACGCGATTTGGCGACATTGGCCTCCTCGGCCTCGCGCCGCGCCTTTTCCGCTTCCTGCTTGGCGTTGCGCAACTGGCTTTCCGTCTTGCGCCGCTCGGTGATGTCCGCCAGCGTGCCGGAAATCACCACGGGATGACCGCGCTCGTTGCGCTCCATCGCGCTGCACTGCGACAGCAGGGAACGCCAGGCGCCGGTCTTCGAGCGCATCTGGAACTCAATCTGATGATACGGCTTGTGACCATGCAGGTAGGCGCGCAGGGAAGCGCGAATGCGGCGCACGTCCTCCTGGGCGACATGTTCGCTCCAATTCGGCTGGCGCAACGGCGATTCGCCATGCGCGTGCCCGGTGAGCGCGTCGAAATGCGGGTTGGCGATGAATTCGCGCGTTTCCAGATTCCAGCTCCAGAACCCCTGTTCGGAATTTTCGATGATGTGCAGATAGTGGCTGTTGCGCTCGCGCATGGATTGGGTAAGGCGACGGCGCATTTCCAGCACGATGAGCAACAGCGCCAGCAGGGCAAGACAGAACAGTTCGATTTTCATCTGCGCCAGATGATGAACGTAGATTTCCCAATGGTTGGTCACGGAAAGCAATCGCCACGGCGCCTGTTGCAGATACTCGCTGCAAACCTGCCACTCGTCCGCGCGCAGGCAGGTATCCCGCTGGCGCGTCACATGCGCCTGGAGCGCCTCCGGCAACAGGTCGTTCAGGTATTGCGCGTCGTGCGTCGTGCGCATGTCGCGCGTGGTCGCCAGCACCTGGCCTTCCGTATTGACGAGGTAATAATCCCCGCGCGGCAAATCCGGCGAATCCAGGAAACGTTTCAGTCCCTCCAGCGGAAAATCCATCGCCACGAAGGCGCGGTATCTGTCCCTTGCGTCATAGACCGGCGAAGCCAGGCTGATGATCGCGCCCTTTCCCAGCGGATCGGAATGGACATTCAGCCAGCGCGCGGCATGTCCGGGATTCATGCGCGGCCCCATCTGCTCGGAATACAGATGTTCGATGAATTTGTCGCGCCAGGACAAGTGGCAGGAAAGAAACGCGTTCGGCGGAGAATACACGTGGGCAAATCCTTGCTGCGACGAGCTGTAGTACATCCAGGCAATATCGGGCATGTTGTTCTGGATCTGCGCCATCAGGGGCGTGAGCGCCAGCGCCGAGGCCATTTCCCGCATGCGCGCGCTGGAAAATTCCGGGATTTCCCGGCTCCCCAGAAGGCAGGCATGCGGCGCGTCCGACAATTCCGGCGTGCCGGTGATGAAGCCGCCATCGCCCGGCGTCAGGAGCGCCAGTTCCTTGCGCGCCGCTTCCCGGTTGTCGCGCCTCAGTTCATGTTCCGCGCCCACGCGCAGAATCTGGACGTTGGCAATCGCGTTCTGCAGGAAGGTCGTCTCGAGGTTCGCGCGCATGTGTTGCAGGCGCTTCTTGGCATCGACCGCGCCTTGATCCACGCGCGCCAGCCAGATGGCGCAAAACCCGATCACGGCGCACAACAACACGGCGACATTGAGAAGCAGCGGACGAAAATGCGACCGCCTGTCCGTCTTGCGCCAGCGTTTGCCGTATTGCCCCCTTGCCTTTTGCATGGTTCGTCGTCCTTGTGTTTTTTGCGTGTCGGCTGATCTTTTGGCGTCTGGGCAACTCAAGCGTCCGGCGTTTCCGGCAGGGCGAGCGGCGTATACCCGGTCTGCCGCATGTGCCGCGCCAATGCCGCGTCCATGGTCGCGGCGTGCTGCGCAAACCAGCTCTCCAGTTCGCGCGCCACGGTCTTGCCCAGCGCCGCATGTCCGTTTTCGACCATGCGCAGAACGCTTTGCAGGGAAGTCAGCACCCGCAGATGCTCGTCTACATGACACTGCAAGGGCGGGAATCCGCTATTTGCCATCCAGAAATCCTCCTGGGCGAAATGCTGCCGCGAATGCCGCAACAGATTCTCCATTGCCGCCGCCACCGCCGCGATCCGGTTTTCCCTGCCCTCGCCCACGGTCGCGGCTTCCGTTTCCGCCAGCAGCCGCACCAGGCGCACGAACTCCTGATGCGTCGCGTCCATCGGCGCGTGTCCAAGGGCATACTGTTCTTTCCAGTGCATGGCGTTTCATGAAAAAGCGGAGAGGAAATGACGATAACACAAAGCGCTTGCCGGATGGAGAGTGTGATTAAAAGTGGAGGATGTCAAGGTGATATTGCCCTTGCCTTTGCTGGTTTCCCAAGGCTGGGCGTATCTTGGGCGCGCGGTTTGCTTCCCCCCTGACAAGGGGGGATTGAGGGGGGGTTGCGGCGCTTCGGTCAGCATCAGATTTTGGTTCCTGCTCCACTGCCGCAAACCCCTCCCCAGCCCTCCCCTTGTCAGGGGAGGGCTTGCACCCTGCAAAGGGAGTTATGGCCGCGCTTCGTCTGGAAAGGTTTTTCCTCCACTTTGGATTGCACCCCCGGATGGACATGGACGTGATTTTTGTGGAATAAAGTGCTAGTCTGCGCGCCTTTTCCACACCTTTTCCACCACTTGCCGCGCCGGATTCCGGAGGGAACGCCATGCCCGATTGTACGCCACCCCGCCTCGATGACGCCCTGCTCGCGCAGGCGGTCGCCCGGTTGCAGGCGGGCGAACTGGTCGCCTTTCCCACCGAAACGGTGTATGGGCTGGGCGCGGACGCCGCCAATCCCGCTGCGGTGGCAAAAATCTTCGCCGCCAAGGGGCGCCCCAGCAATCATCCGCTGATTGTCCATCTGGCGGCGGCGGAGGATATGGCGCATTGGGCAAGGGAAATTCCCCCGGTTGCCTGGAAGCTGGCGGAAGTCTTCTGGCCGGGGCCGCTTACCCTGATCCTGAAAAAACAGGACGGGACGCCAGCCGCCGTGACGGGCGGACAGGATACGCTGGGACTGAGAATCCCGGCGCATCCCCTGGCGCTGCGGCTGCTGCGCGCCTTTGGCGAGGCGGTGAAACAGGGCGGCGTGGCCGCGCCTTCGGCCAATCGCTTCGGGCGTATCAGCCCGACCACGGCGGTGCATGTGCGCGCCGAACTGGGCGAGCGGACGGCGCTGATCCTGGATGGCGGCGCTTGTCCGGTGGGCATCGAATCCACCATTCTCGATCTTTCCCGCTTTGCCGCGCAGGGCGCGAGGATACTGCGTCCCGGCGGGGTAGCCGCGCCCGCGCTCGCCGAAGTGCTGGGCGTTTTGCCCGAATCGCTGGCGAAAAAATCCGCGGAGGATGCGCCGCGCGTTTCCGGCTCGCTGGCTTCCCACTATGCGCCGAACACGCCGGTGCGCCTGCTGGCGCGCGCGGCGCTGCCGGATTTTCTCGCGCGTCAGGCCGCCGCCGGATGCCGTTGCGGCGCGCTGGTCCTGCGCCCGCAGGCGAACGCGCAACTCTGCCGCGTCCTGCCCGACGATCCGGCGCAATACGCGCGCATGCTCTACGCCAGCCTGCGCGAACTGGACGAAGCGGCGCTGGATCTGATTGTGGTGGAAACGCCGCCCATCGGTTTCACGTGGAACGCGATTCACGATCGCCTGCGGCGCGCGGCGGCATGAAGCCCATTCCCCTTTCCGCCGTCCTGTTGCCGCATCCTGATTTTCCCGCGCCGGATGTGGCGGTCGATGTCGCGGGTTTTTGGGAAGATATGGGGCTGCGCCTGGAATACACGCTGCGCGGCGCGCTTTCCGCCGTTCTTTTCCCCGCGCCCGGCCAGGAACTCGATGCCGAACGCCTCTGGGCGCATAGTTGCTGCGAAGTCTTCGTGGCGACGGAGAAGCGCCGCGCCTACCGCGAATACAATTTTTCTCCCAACGGCCAGTGGGCGATCTTCGATTTTTCCGCGTATCGCCAGCGCGCCGAATCGCCACCTGCCCTGCCCGCGCCGCGAACGCAATGGCAATCTGCGGCCGATGCGCTGCATCTCTCCCTCGTCCTGCTCCTGCCCGCCGCGCCCTTGCGTCTGGCGCTTGCCGTCGTGCTGGAGACGCGGGCGGGGCATCTTGCCTATTACGCCCTGCGCCATCCGCCTGGAGCGCCGGATTTTCATCATCGCACCAATTTCATGCGCCATCTTCTCCCGACATGACCATTCTTTTCGGACTCGACCGTTTTCTCGCGGACGCATCCCTGCGCCGTCCGCTCGCGGGCAAGCGCCTGGCGCTGCTGGCGCATCCGGCTTCCGTGACGCCGGATCT
>JAITEO010000147.1 GCA_031281985.1 Zoogloeaceae bacterium
CCCCGCGCCCCTTTGGGGTGGCCGCAGGCCGGGAGAGGGTATTTGTTCCTTGTGGCGCGTTAGCAACTTTCCCAGAAAAGCCCTGACAACGCGCCGTGCCGCCCCCTTGCAGGGTGCAAGCCCTCTCCCGCCCTGTCGGGCACCCTATCCCCCAAAGGATTGGGGGAGAGGGGACGGCAAGCAGTGGCGCTGCGTTGGTTTCTTCCACTTTGGATTGCACCCTTCGCAAACCATCCCGCCGCGTGACGGCAGACGGGCGCACGCAGTGCGCCCCTACGAGAACCCCAAGGCCGCGCTGGTTTTTCCTTGCCTTTACCCAAAAAAGGGCAAGCTCCGCTTGCCCTTTTTTGCTGACTGACCCGGCAAAAAGTGGGGTTTTACTTTTTGACGCTTCCTTAAAGTGGGGTTTTACTTTTTGCCGCCGTCCACCACCAAAGCCTCCAGCAGATCCTGTTCGAGTTTCAGGCGGGGGGCGCGTTTTTCCAGCGCGGCGCCGGAGATGAGGAAGGTGTCTTCGACGCGTTCGCCCAGCGTGCTGATGCGCGCGGCGTTGATGGCGATGTGGTGGCGCGCGAGAACGGCGGCGATATGGTAGAGCAGGCCGGGACGGTCGACGGCGGTCAGCGAGAGCACCTGCTGGTCGCCGCGTTCGTCGGGATGGATATGGACTTCCGGCGTGATGGGAAAGTGCCGCACCTGCCGCGAGAGGCGTCCCGGCGCGGGCGCTTCGGCGGGGACGTCTTCCAGGAGACGGACGGACAGCTCACTTTCGATGAAGGCGATCATGTCGCGGTCGCTGGCGTTGTCGGCGACATCGAGCAGGATGAAACTGTCGAGCGCGTAACCGTGGCGGGTGGTGTGCAATTTGGCGTCGGCGATGCTGTAGCCGGCGCGGGCAAAAAAGGCCGCCATGCGCAAGAAGAGATCGGGGCCGTCCCGGACATAGGCCATGACCTGCAAGCCGCCGCCCGGATAGACGCGCGCCTTGACCACGGGCTTGTCGATGTCGATGCGATAGTGCAGGGCGCGGGTATGCCAGGCGATTTCCTCGGCGGTGTGGCGCAGGAAATAGACGGTGTCGAACTGTTTCCACAGACGTTCGTGCACGGTGTCGGAAAGCGCGAAATAACGCAACAGGCTCATCGCCTCGGCCTGGCGTTCCTGGATGATGCCCTGCGGCGGCGCGGGCGCGTCGGTTTCCAGGTAGCGCAGGGTGAGGCGATAGAGGTCTTCGAGCAGCTTGGCCTTCCAACTGTTCCAGACCTTGGGACTGGTGCCGCGAATGTCGGCGACGGTCAGAAGATAGAGCGCGGTGAGGCGGCGCGCGTCCCCGACCTTCCCGGCAAAGGCGGCGACGACTTCCGGGTTGGTGATGTCCTCCTTTTGCGCCACCTGCGACATGTAGAGATGCGCGCCCACCAGCCAGACGATGAGTTCCGCGTCTTCGCCTGCCACCTCGTGCTCGGCGCAGAATACGCGCGCGTCCTCCATGCCCAGAAGCGAATGATCGCCGCCGCGCCCCTTGGCGATGTCATGAAACAGCGCCGCGACATAGAGCGTCCAGGGACGGGCAAAGGCGTTGTGCAGGCGGCTGCAATAGGGATATTCGTGGGCGAATTCCTCGACGGCGAAGCGGCGCAGGTTGCGGAGCACTTGCAGGATATGCTGGTCGACGGTGTAGGCGTGGAACAGGTCATGCTGCATCTGGCCGACGATCTTGCCGAAGGCGGGCAGGTAATTGCCGAGGATGTCGTACTGGTTCATGCGCCGGAAGGCGTGGACGACGCCTTGCTTGCCCTGGAAAAGACGCAGGAACATGCGCCGGTTTTCCGCATCCTTGCGAAAATCGGGCGTGATGAGGACGCGCGCGTGCCACAGGGCGCGCAGGGTGCGGGCGCTCATGCCACGCAGTTCGGGATGGGTTTGCAGGAGATGGAAGCTTTCCAGAATCGCGCCCGGTTGTTCCTCGAACACCTTGTCGTGCGTGAGATCGAGAAAATCGCCGAGCATGCGAAAACGCGCGTTGAGCGGGCGCGGCGCGGCATCGGCGGCGGGGATCAGTTCGGCGGCGACGCCTTGCAGGAAGATGGCGTTCAACTGCGTGACCCGTTTGGCGTTGCGGTAATAGGTCTGCATCAGCACTTCCGAAGGCCGGCGCGCGTCCGGGGAGACGATGCCCATGACGCCAGCGAGCGCCTCCTGATGATCGAACAGCAGCTTGTCCTCTCGCCTTCCGGTCAACAGATGCAGGCGGATACGCAGGTTTTGCAGCAGGTGTTCGCATTGCTGCAACTGGATGTAGTCATCCTGGGAAATCCGTTGCCGCGCCTTCAGTTCCTGCCAGTTCGCGCCATAGCCGCCCGCCTTGGCAATCCAGAGGATGTTTTGCAGGTCGCGCAGGCCGCCGGGACTTTCCTTGCAATTGGGTTCGAGGCTGTAGGGCGTATCCTGATACCGCTGGTGGCGCTCTTCCTGTTCCATCTGCTTGGCGGTCAGGAAGGCGCGCGCATCGAGCCTTTGGGCGAAACGCGCCTGGAAATCCCGATAGCGCGCGGCATTGCCGGTCAGGTAACGTCCTTCCAGCAAGGCCGTCTGGATGGTGATGTCGCCCGCGGCTTCTTCGAGACACTCCTCGACGGTGCGCACGCTGTGTCCGACTTCCAGGCCAATGTCCCAGAACAGGCTGACCAGCCGCGCCAGTTTTTCCCGCAAGGCGGCGTCGGCCTCGAAGGGCAGCAGGATCAGCAGATCGACATCCGACCCCGGATACAGTTCGGCACGCCCGAAGCCGCCCACCGCCGCCAGCGTCAGTTCGGGCGAAAACGCCATGCCCTGCCACAGCCGCGCCAGGATGCCATCGACCAGGCGGGCGTGTTCCGCGAGATACAGCGCCGCGTTGGGCGTGGCGGCATACTCGTCGGCAAGCGCCTTGCGCCGCGCGCGCAAGGTTTCGCGCAGGGTACTGGCCAGCGTCAGGTCGTCTTCCGTACTCACACGCCCATGCCCTCCGGCGCGGGCGGGCAATCGGCGGAAAGCGTCGGCACCTCGACGCCCGTCTCTGTCACCAGCACCGTATGCTCCCATTGGGCGGAAAGGCTGCGATCCCTGGTCGTCACCGTCCAGCCGTCCGGCATATAGCGGATGGCGGCCTTGCCCGCGTTGAGCATGGGTTCGATGGTGAAAATCATGCCGGGCAAGAGTTTTTCGCCGTGTCCGGTCTTGCCGTAATGCAATACCTGCGGCTCTTCGTGGAAGGCGCGGCCAATGCCGTGTCCACAGAATTCGCGCACCACCGAAAACCCGTTTTTCTCCGCGTGTTTCTGGATGACCGCGCCAATATCGCCCAGATGCCCGCCGGGCTTGACCGCGCGGATGCCCAGCCACAGGCACTCGAAGGTCACGTCGCACAGGCGTTTGGCCTGGATGGAGGGACTGCCGGGCAGGAACATGCGGCTGGTATCGCCATGAAAACCGTCCTTGATGACAGTGATGTCCAGATTCACGATGTCGCCGCTCTTCAATGGCCGTTCATTGGGAAAGCCGTGGCAAATCTGATGATTGATGGAAGCGCAGATGGCAAATGGATACGGCGTATAGCCCGGCGGCGCGTAATGGAGCGGCGCGGGAATCGTGCCCTGCACATTTGTCATGTATTCGTGACAGAGCCGGTTGAGTTCCAGCGTACTGACGCCGGGTTTGACGCAAGGCGCAATGTAATCCAGCACCTCCGCCCCCAAACGACAGGCCACGCGCATCTTTTCGATTTCTTCCGGCGTCTTGATGAGGATGGACATGAAAAACTTCTGTAGGAAAAGAAGGAAGAATAAGGGAAGCCTCGCCTTTGAGCAATCAGGGGATCAGGAATCAGGAATCAGGAATCAGGGATCAGAAGACAGAGGGCAGAGCGCTCGCTTTGTGGTCTGTGGTCGGTAGTCCGTGGGCGCTTCGCAGGGGTAACACCCCCTTGAATACAGAGTTACAGCCCACAGAGGCACGCAGCGCCGCTCTGCCTTCTGATCCCTGATCCCTGATCCCTGATTCCTGATCCCTGCCCCCTGCTCTGCTACAATCTCTCTTCCTTTTGACCCGGCCGGAGCGGAGCGATGCGGGGGTTTTGTGTTCTCCGCGAGGCCAGCCCGTTGGAGGTATGGATATGACCGACATTGCATTGCCCTCTCGTCTGGCGCCCGCGGTATCTCAACTGCCGGTGGATTGGTATTTTGATGAACAGATCCACGCGCTGGAGCAAAAGCGCATTTTCGCGGCGGGTCCCGGCTATGCGGGGCATCAGTTGATGGCGCCGGCTCCCGGCGATTATCGTTCGCTGGAATGGCGGGATCACGGCAAGCTGATTCTCAACCACAGGAATGAACACTGGCTGATGTCCAACGTCTGCCGCCACCGTCAGGCCATCATGTTGCAGGGCGCGGGCAAGATTGCGGGGCATATCGTCTGTCCGATCCATCGCTGGACCTACGATGACGAAGGGGCGCTCATCGGCGCGCCGCATTTTCCGGAAAATCCCTGCCTGAACCTGGACAAGGCAAAACTGGAAAACTGGAACGGCCTGCTCTTTCAAGGCCCGCGTTCGGCAAAGGCCGATCTGGCCGGAATGCAGGTGGCGCGCGAATTCGACTTTTCCGGCTACAAGCTCGACCGGGTGGCGCTGCACGAATGCAATTACAACTGGAAAACCTTCATCGAAGTCTATCTGGAGGACTACCACGTCGTCCCCTTCCACCCCGGCCTGGGCAATTTCGTCACCTGCGACGACCTTGCCTGGCAGTTCGGGGAATGGTATTCGGTGCAGAAAGTCGGCATCACTTCCCTGATGAAATCCGGTTCCGAAGTCTACGCCCGCTGGCAGAAGGTGGTGCGCGAATACTACGGCGACCGGGGCGAAACGCCGCCGCAGGGCGCGGTATGGCTCACCTATTATCCGAACATCATGGTCGAGTGGTATCCGCACGTGCTGGTGGTTTCCACCGTGCTGCCGCAGGGCGTGCACAAGACCATGAATGTGGTGGAGTTTTACTATCCGGAAGAAATCGTCGATTTCGAGCGCGAATTCATCGAGGCCGAACAGGAAGCCTACATGGAAACCGCCATCGAGGACGACGACATCGGCGAACGCATGGATAGAGGCCGCGTCACGCTGGAAGCCGAAGGCAGAAACGAGGTCGGTCCCTACCAAAGCCCGATGGAAGACGGCATGCAACATTTCCACGAGTTCTACCGCCGATGGATGGAACCCGCCATCCGGGAGATACGCGCGCAAAAATAGCCCATCTTCGGGTTTTTTCGTTGCCTTTATTCCAAGGGTGAAGGCCGGAAGAGAGTAACGCGCCGTGCCGCCCCCTTGCAGGGTGCAAGCCCTTGCAGGGTGCAAGCCCTCTCCCGCCCTGCCGGGCACCCTCTCCCCCAAAGGATTGGGGGAGAGGGGACGGCAAGCGGCGGCGCTTCGTTGGTTTTCTCCTCCTTGAATTGCACCCGCGCGGTGGATTGCATCTGCACGGCCTTTGGTTTTCGTTGCCTTTATCCAAAAAAGGGCAGGCTCAGGGCAATCGCATGAATGCCATTGGGTTTGCAGGCGATGGTATGAAGCTGTCGTATGGTGTGGGCGAAAGCGCCTGTTTATCCGCCTCCCCCCTGACAAGGGGGGATTGAGGGGGGTTTGGGGCGGTAAATCCTGTAAAAAGCCGATTTTGTCGCTGTAAACCCCTCCTCTCCTCCCCTTGTCAGGGGAGGAACACCATGGCAAACGCTCGCGCTCCATGATAAAGGCATTCATGCGATTACCCTGAAGGCAGGCTTCGCCTGCCCTTTTTTGCGGACTGAACCGGTAAAAAGTAGGTTTTTACTTTTTACCGTCCAACGCCATCAACAGCCTTGCGTGAATGCCGCCAAAGCCGCCGTTGCTCATGACCAGGATATGATCGCCGGGTCTGGCCGCGGTGGTTATCGCCGTGATCAGCCGGGTGAAATCCGTTTCCACCCGGGCGCGTTCGCCCAGCGGAGAAAGCGCGGCGACGGCGTCCCAGCCCAGATCGGCGGCGTAACAGAATACCTGATCGGCATCCAGGAGACTGTCCGCCAGCCGGTCTTTCATCACCCCCAGCTTCATGGTGTTGGAGCGCGGCTCCAGCACGGCGAGAATGCGCGCGTCCCCCACCTTGCGGCGCAGACCGGCAAGGGTGGTGGCGATGGCGGTCGGGTGGTGGGCAAAATCGTCATAGACGGCAATGCCCGCCACCTCGCCGCGTTTTTCCAACCGCCGCCGGACGTTCAAGAAGCGCGCGAGCGCCGCCATGCCGCGTTCCAGCGAAACGCCCGCATGTTCCGCCGCCAAAAGCGCGGCGCAGGCGTTCATGCGGTTGTGTTCGCCGGACAAGCCCCAGACCCCGCGGGCAATTTCGCCCTGCTCGCCCCAAAGGCACAAACTGCCCGCAGCGTCGTCGCCCGTCATCCGGTAGCCCGCCGCATCGTTGAAATAGGTCACCGGCGTCCAGCAACCACGCGCCAGCACCCGTTGCAGACTGGCCTCCCGGCGATTGCAGAGGATGCGGCCAGAAGCGGGCAGTGTCCGCACCAGGTGTTGGAATTGCCGCTCGATAGCGGCAAGATCGTCGAAGATGTCCGCATGATCGAATTCGAGATTGTTCAGCACCAGGGTCTTGGGGCGGTAATGCACGAACTTGGAGCGTTTGTCGCAAAACGCCGTATCGTATTCATCCGCCTCGATCACGAACAGGGAAGAAGCGCCGAGGCGGGCGGAAACGCCGAAATTCAAGGGCACGCCGCCAATCAGGAATCCCGGCGACAATCCCGCGTCTTCCAGAATCCAGGCGAGCATGGCGGCGGTGGTCGTTTTGCCGTGCGTCCCCGCCACGGCCAGCACCCAGCGGCCTTGCAGCACCTGTTCCGCCAGCCATTGCGGGCCGGAAACATAGGGCAAGCCCGCGTCCAGAATGGCTTCCAGCAAGGGATTGCCGCGTGAGATGGCGTTGCCGACAATAAAGATATCCGGGCGTAGCGCCAGTTGCGCCGGGTCGTAGCCGATGTGCAGATCGATGTCCGCCGCCGCCAGTTGCTCGCTCATGGGCGGATAGACATTGGCGTCGCAGCCGCTGACCCGATGTCCGGCGGCGCGCGCCAGTTGCGCCAGACCGCCCATGAAGGTGCCGCAGATGCCGAGAATATGAATGTGCATGAATTTTTCGCCAGAAAAGAACCCCTATCGAGGGTAGAATCACGGGACGAATTCTACTGGATCCTCACGGCGCAAAAGCCCCATGTCCCGCCACGAACGTCCCCGCCCGCCCCGCGCCCATGCCTCCCGCCTGCTGATCGCCAGCACGGCGGCGCGGCTCATGGCCGAAGACGGCATCACCGATCTGAAACTGGCAAAACAAAAAGCCGCCCGCCAGTTGGGTCTGCCGGAATCCGCAACGCTGCCCGACAACGCCGAAGTGGAAACGGAATTGCGCCTCTACCAGGCGCTCTACCAAAGCGACACGCAACCGGCAGACCTCTACAGGTTACGCGCAGAAGCCTGCAAGATCATGGAAGTTCTTGCCGATTTCCATCCCTATCTCACCGGCCCGGTACTCGACGGCACGGCGGGCGCTTCTTCCGTCATCGACCTGATGCTCTTTGCCGACAGCGCCAAGGAAGTGGAAATTTTTCTGCTGAACCGCGACATGACCTTCGAACACGCGGAAATCCGCGCCACGCGTCATGAAAAGGCGGAGGCCGCGCTGCGCCTGTTTACCCCGGAGGCGGAAGCCAACCTGATGATTTTCCCGCCGCATTGCGAACGCAGCCACTTCAAACACCGCGATGGCCGTCCGCGCGAACGCGCGCGGCGGGAAGCCCTGTTACGTCTGATGCAAACGCCATGCGGCGGCAATTGAGGAAGAAATGGCTGCTGGGCGGCGCGCTGCTCTTGTTGTCGGCCTTGCTGGCGCTCGCTCTTCCCTGGCCGGGAACGCGGGAAGAATCCGCGCCATCCTCCCTCCCGTCCGCCGAGGACGCCGCGTTGCAACAGCTTCTCCAGATCAGGCTCGTCGATGTGAACCAAAATGGGATCGACCTGTCCGCATGGCGGGGACGCATCCGGGTGATCAACTTCTGGGCGACCTGGTGCGCGCCCTGCAAGGAAGAAATGCCCGCCTTTTCCCAACTGCAAGAAGCGTTTCCAGAAGTGCAATTTGTTGGCATCGCCGTGGATTCCGCGGATAACGTGCGGGCATTTTCCACAAAACATCCGGTTTCCTATCCCCTGCCCCTGGGCAACGATACGCTCTTGACCCTTTCGCGCAAATTGGGCAATTCCTACATGAGCCTGCCGTTTACGCTGGTCGTCAGCCAGGAAGGCAAGCTGCTGTCCCGAAGATCGGGGCGCTTTGCAAAAGACGACCTTGCGGCCCTGCTGCGGCAATTGACCGCAAGCGCCCCGCCCGCCTCGCCCTCCGCGAACCGGGATCAGGAGGGCTGAACGGGCGCCGCCCGATCCGGCGCGCCCGCCTCCGGATTTTCGATGCGCTCGCAGATGTGGCGCGCGAAGGGAAAGGCGCTGGTCCAGGCAGGAGAGGTTGCGCCGAGGATGTGCAGGGAATGCGCGTCCTGTTCGATGACGAAATCCTTCAACAACGCGCCGCGCCGCTGATCGAAGATACGCGGATGCAGCCCCACCTTGGCGGCGGGAACCAGGTGTTCCGCGCGGACATTGGGCAGGAGCGCCTGGACCGCTTCCAGGAACCAATGGCGAAAGTAACGCTTTCCTTCCTGCCAGGCTTGCTGGCGGTAGCCTTCGCTGTCGTGGAGGAACATTCGCCCCAGATCGCGCAGCATGCGCAGGGCTTCGATGGGACGCACGCCATGCAATCCCCGATAGTGTTCGCGGCCAAACGCCGGAACGGCGGTGGGTCCCAGATAGGTCACGCCATTGGTCGCGGTGGTGGTGTGGATGCCCAGCGTCAATGTCCGCAAGTCCATGACCGGATAGATCAGGTGCCGAAGGTGAATGCCGGCATCCGCCTTCAGTTGCCAATACAGTCCCTTGAACGGCAACAGCGCGTAATGCCGCCCCAGCCCGAATTGATGCGCCACGCGGTCGGCGTGCAGACCGGCGGCATTGATGGCGTAGCCGAAGTCGAGGCGCTCGCCATGTTTCAGCAGCGCCTGGCGGGCAACGGTATCGACACGCGTCAGTTCGGCGTTGTTCCAGAGCGCAACGCCCGCTTCCCGGACTTCCCTTGCCAGGGTCTTCATGACCTCGACGGGCGTACCCACGGCGGTTTCGGGAATCCACAACGCCGCGCCGGTCGCCGACCGGGTTTCCGGCTCGAGTTCCCGCAATTCCTGCGCATCCAGCCTCTCGACGCGCACCCCGTTGGCCTGGGCGCGCGCGTACAGGCTTTCCATGTGCGGCGCGTCTTCGGCGGCGAGCGGCGTCAGGATTTTGCCGCAACGATGCAGGGCGATGCCGTGTTCTACATGCCACTCCGCCATCTCCCGCGCCCCCTGGCGGCAGAGCCGCGCCTTCAGGGAATCCGGCGCGTAATAAAGACCGCTGTGCAATACGCCGCTGTTGCGTCCGCTGGAATGCCGTCCAGGTTCCGCCTCTTTTTCCAACACCACAATCGAAGCGGTCGGCTGGCGTCGTTTCAGTTCGCGGGCAATGGCAAGACCAATGACGCCCGCGCCAAGGATGAGAAAATCGGTTGTCATCCGTTTCAAGGGATCAGGAACCCAAAAAGGTTGGCGGTGGCTTTGCCACCGCATGGAAAAGGACAATTGGAAAGATGATCCAGGAAAATCCCGAGCAGGTCAAAACCCGCTTCCGATGGGGTGAGTTCAAAGTGAAGGAAAATCCTTTCCAGATGAAGCGCGAACGTTTGCCGTCCCCTCCCCCGCTTGCAGGGGAGGGCGCCCTGGGAAAGTGCGTCGTTCCATGTGGCGCATAGCGCCTCTGCAAGCTGCAACTTTCCCAGAAAAACCCTCTGACAACGTGCCGTGCCACCTCCTCCCGCCCTGTCGGGCACCCTCTCCCCCAAAGGATTGGGGGAGAGGGGATGGCAAGCGGTGGCGCTTCGTTGGTTTCCTCCACTTGGATTTGCACCCCTTCCGATGTCTTGCCTACTCAATCCAGCGTCGCGCCCG
>JAITEO010000070.1 GCA_031281985.1 Zoogloeaceae bacterium
CCCGTACACTGACAAAACCCCCCCTTCTGGAGGTTTTGTCAGTTTTGTCAGTGCACAATCTGGCGATTTTGTGAAAAAAACCGGGGCGACAGAACTGACCGCCGAAGAGGAAAAGGAAGCCTTCGAGGAGCGGGCCGGGATTCTCGAATTCGACGGCGGCATGAGCAGGGAGGATGCCGAGAAGGTGGTCACAAGACAACAGGAAACCGCCCGATGCTGGAGGGTTGTTTCTGCCGATGGCGAACAACTGACGGTGACGGTTTCCCCGGAGGCAACCCGCGCTGAAATTCTGAAACTGTATCCAGATGCGGTAGCGGTAGATCCATTTACCCGGCCAGTGAGGAAACCAGGCGCACCTCTGACCGCCGAAGAGGAGGGGGCAATCCGGGCATGGCTGGCGCTGATAGAAGAAACAGACCCGGCCAGCATCGCCAGCACTATCGAGGACTGCAAGCAGGACGGGGAAGCGCGAAAGTATTTCCTTGGCCGCGCGGCAGTGGAATTGCGGGGAGTCACTGTCATCTGATGACAGTGAGCCGTGCGCATGGTGGGTGTCACTTGCAACGATTACAAGTGAGAGCTTGGCTTGGCGACCACCGCACCAGGTGCGGAGCTTGGCCCTGAGCAGAAATAAATTTTCTGTTGTACACTGCGCACGTCCCCGCAAACAACGGGGCCGGGATTAGCGTCCCGCTGGAGCGGTGAAGAGCCGCGATGCGCATTGCAAGCGGCTTTTTTCATGCCTGATGTTTCCCTATGGGCGACCGGGCGGGAGGAGCCGTAAGGCTCGCCGTGCTCCACGGTAACGCTAACTCCCGCTTTGGTCGCCCACCTCAATTAGCGTTGGGGAAGGCGGTTTCAACCGTTTTGGAGCAATCATCATGACACCCACCACCACACCCGGCGCGTCTGCGCCAAATCCCCTGGACAACATGGCTGATGAAGAAATCAACGCCATGCCGTCTGATGACTTCGCAGATGCGCTATTTGCTCGAATGGAAGCCAAGGAAGCGTTTCTGACCTGCGAGGATATGGACAAGATAGAGGCCACATGGAAACACGAAAAGCGTAGCAGGAGAGCCTCCCTGCTGATACTGACCAAGCCTTGGGCATGGCTGAACCAGAAGGCCATTGCAGATCGGGAGTTTGCCCTTGCTATCGCGGAAGCCTGGCAGAGCAACGAAGAAAATATCCAGTTCTACAAGGGCTTGGTGGAAGCGATTGAGCAGGCGAATATATGGGCGATGACCGCTCTTTGCGGGCGTGAGGATATGAATGACCTACTGGAAGAAGTCAAAAAGGGATGGGCATGAAACCCTACCGCGTCTTCGCCATTTGACGGAATAGGAGTGCCCCCGTGCACTCCTTCCGCCGCGATACCTGAAGATGCTAATGACATTTCAGGCATGCAATAAATGCCAATGACATTTTGGGCGCTGCGGAAAACACCCGTGAAATAGAGGGTAGTTTTCAGGGGCCGTTAGCGTTACCTTCTCCCGTAAGGCAGGGGACAGACAGCGCCGATCTGCTGCGCTGGGCGCAGGAGCGTGAGAATGTATTGACTGCGGCAGAGCGTAACGCCGAAGAGCTTTACCGTGCGCGCGACATTTGGGATATGCAGCGTCAGATGCGGGAAGGCTCAAACATGCCGCCCGTTCTTGATGAAAGCAGATTGCCCATGCCGCGTCCTGTTCTTGATGCGCAACGTCTGTCTGAGCAACTGGGCATTGACCCCAACGTGGGGCCGGTGTCATCTGCGGCGGCGCTGGCGGTGGATTCTGGGGTGACGCAAAGTCTTACACGCCCGGATACTGTTTTCCCTCAACAACAGAACAATGCTGCGGGTGCGGGAACAGGCGGCAAAGGCCGCGCGGGGGGAACAGAAAGCGCACCAATTGACGTCAGCGTGCCACAGGCAGGAGGGAACACGGATGCAACTACAGGATCACAAGGTGATAGCGCTCGCAATAGCGGCGGGGATTCTATCGGAGGCGGAAATCGCGGAACTCATGGCGTTGGAGCCGGACACAAACGGAACGGTAATGCTTCCGTTGGACATGGGTTGCCGAATTCATCTATTGTTTCTTCCGAGCAATCATCCGCTGCTTCCGAACGAAGCGAGGTTGTTTCTCCGGGCGTGGGGCAAGCCGGAGGTTCCATCCAGCAGGAAAACGTAACCAACCAGGAAGCGCGCAGCTTAAGCCAGTCTGCGAACGATGCTGGTGCTGGAACGCTGGGAAACGCCTCTCAAAATCAACCAGAACCCATACAGGACAAGGGTTCAATGGCTGGTGCTGAAAATGCGCCGGAAGGAGTAGAAAATGTCAAACCAAAGCAACGCCGCACGGGCGGACAAGGCGTGCCTGGCACCAGTGCGCAGCCCACTGACCGAACAGCAAATCCAGGCAATACGGGCGTTCCTGGAATCGAAGCAAGCGATGGAACATTACGAAGCGGTGATGGCGGAGTACGAGAAATTGTGCCCGCCGGAGTTTCGGTGGCCGACGACAAGGTAAAGACCACAAGTAAAGGGAAACCGCGTTCCGTTAAACAAGCGCCCGCGCAAGTTAAGGATACCGCTGCACCCCTTACCCAAACGGAAGGAGTAGAAAACGCAGCCCCCGCTGGTGTTGCGTCTCACGGATTAACCACAACACCTGTTGCGTCTCAAAAAGTACCCTCTGGTGATGCGCAAGTCCTGACCTTCGAGCAATATGCGGCACAGAATGGCTTGCAGGACTACATGGAGTCCGCGACGCATAACCCACTTGGGCACCTGCCCGATTCCAATAAGCGGCGCATCCAGGACGAAACGCAAAAGCGGCTGGACAAACATAGGAAAGATTCCGATCAACTGCGCGAACAGTATGAAGCAGAAGTTGCCGCCGGGCGCATTCGTCCGCCGACCACGCTTGAAAAAAGGATCGCCACGGCAAAGGGCCATCCCGATAACCAGGCGACACAGGCCGCACGTCGCTTGCTGCTGAAAGCCGGGTACGATGAATCTATCTGGCTTTCATCTGAAGCAACAGATACCACTTTGCAAGAAGCGGACAGTGTAAAACCAAACTCAAAGGAGCAAGAAAATGGAAGTGAATCAGGAACTAATTCGGGAACTATTGGAGCCGCAGAGAAGGGGGCTTCTGCAACTCGCTCCACCGGGAAGTCAGTATCCGGTAAAGATAGTCAAAAGACTGCCCCTGACAATACTGGATCGGTTAGCCGTGGCGAATTATCACATGCTACGGGTGAAGGAAGAACTGGAGAACATGGTGATGAAGGCCGAAATACTGGAGAAGCTGATTCCGCTGATGCAGAAGCTGGACGAACTGGAAGCACTGGTGAAGGAAGAAGCGCCAGCCTGAGCGAAGAAGGAGGTGCTCACGAGGAACGTGTCTTTACCGAATATCGAAACGACCCGGAAGGCGCAATCAAGCGGCTTCTGGAGGAAAAGACAGGCGAAGCGCGGGCAGTTGTGACGCGGGAAGGTCTGGGCGAAATTGATTTGATCTATGGCAATGAGAAGGGTGGACTTCGCCATATTGCTGAAAATCACCCGGAAATCCTGCCGCGCTTGCCTGCGATCTTGCGGGAGGGGGAACTGAAAGAGATTCCGGGAAACCGGAAGCGTTATCTCATCACGGACAAGACAACCCCGGAAGTAGCGGTCATCGCGCTGGACTACAACGGCAGCAAAAAAACGTGGGTCGTGACAGCGTATGAGGATGTGCGGGGGACGGTTTCCGGCCTGGCCAAGACGATGGACTCTGGGCAGGTTGCCTCGAAAGAAGGGGATTCTCTCTCGAACCGGAAGCCTGATGAAAGTGTAGCCGATGCCAGCACGGACAGCAAGACAAACAAGATCGAGAATTTCGGCGAAGCCTTGCCGCCGCCGTTTCGTCGTCGGATGCGGGAAGTTTCGGATGAAGACATTGAGAACCTTCCCCTCTCCAAAATCTGGCCGAAGGAAACCATTGGCAGCATCAAGGATAACGGCATGGCGGCGCTGGCGCACATCCTGCGGGAGTCCATCCCCGCCAAA
>JAITEO010000199.1 GCA_031281985.1 Zoogloeaceae bacterium
ATCCTGTTGCTTGCTGATGACATGCTGGGCGACGTATTCCGGGGACATGTAGGCGGGCGTGCCGGTAAAGGCCATCGGATTGCCCTTGCTCTGGCCGACGTGCGCGGCAATGCCGAAATCCATGACCTTGGGGCGTCCGCTCTCGTCGATCAGGATATTGCTGGGCTTCAAGTCGCGGTGGATGACGCCGTGTTCGTGCGCGTGTCCGATGGCGTCCAGCACTTCCAGCATCAGGCTGGCGGCCTTGGCGGGCGGCAGCGCGCCGTGGCGGCGCAGCGACATGGCGAGGTTTTCGCCGGACACGTACTCGAACACCAGAAAAACATCGCCCTCTTCCTCCCCCGCCTCGAAGATGGTGACGATATTGGGATGCGCCAGCTTGCTGACCGCGCGCGCTTCTTCCAGGAGAGAGGCGTTCTGCTGCGGATCCGGATGCGCGAAATGCAGGGTCTTGATGGCGACTTCGCGGGCAAGGTGCGGGTCGTAGGCCAGATACACCACGCTCTGCGAGCCGCGCCCCAGCTCACGCAAAATCTCGAAACGCCCGATGCTCTTGTTCATGTCATCCTGTAGACCAAACCGGCAAAAAGTAAAAAAACTCCACTTGAAACCCAACGCAAAACCAGCGCGGCCTTTGGGGTTGCGTTGCCGGAAGTGAGAATGCGCCAATTCTTGCAGAAAAGGAGGCGCAAGGGGAGCGTCAAGAAGTAAAACCCAACGGAGGCAATGAAAAGCGGAAGATGTCAAAGCGATATTTCCTCTGCCCTTGCCGGTTTCCCAAGGCATAGCCTGGGCGTATCTGGGCGCGCGGCCTTGTCCTCCATTTTGAGAAAGGGGAGATTGAGGAGTCATCCTGTCCATCCTGTTCATCCTGTCAAAATTGTTTTTTCTCCCGACAAGGAGGGAAAGAAGAGATTCGACAGGATGAACAGGATAAACAGGATGGTTTTCTTCCCCCTTGACAAGGGGGGACGGAGGGGAGTTTGCGGCGGCAGGAAACAGGAGACAGATCTTTACCGGCGCGCAGCGCCGCATGCTTCCTCTGATTCCTGACATCTGATTCCTGATTCCTGATTCCTGCCCGCCAAACCCCTCCCCAGCCCTCCCCTTGTCAGGGGAGGGAGTATGGCGGCGCTTCGCCTGGAACGATCTATCGACATAGCATCCTCCACTTTTAATCGCACCCGAAATAAAACCCAACGCAAAATCCATCCGGCCTGTGCGGTTTCGGTTAAAATTCAAGTCGTTTCGTCCTTTGGGTCTGCGTCATGGCCGTTCGTCCGGTTTATCTTCCCCTTTTTTCGGTGCGCGCCGGAATGACGCTGGCGAGGCCCGCCATCATCAGCGAGCGTCAGGTCACGGCCTTGATGTTGCCGGCCGGGCATGAACTCACGGAAAGCAATCTCGCGCAATTGCGCGCGCACCACGCGCACTACCTTTGCATTGCCGAAGAGGATACGCGCGGCGAGGTGTTGCGCGCCCAGCATGTCGCCACGCAAATCGCGCGCTTAGAAAAGATCTTCTGCAACGCCGACCTGGAACATCCCGAAACCCGTGCCTTCCATGAGGCCGTGCGCGCCTATCGTCTCGTCTGAAAAAATATCTTTTTTCGGGAAATCCGCATGCCGCTCAACCTCAAACTCACCGACCTGCCAGAAAGCATCACTCGGCTGCCCGCGTTTCCCCGCATCATCAGCGAACTGCTCGCCGATCTCGATGACGAAAACTCCAGCATGCTCACCCTGGCGCGGCACGTGGAGCGCGATCCCGTCGTGACCGGACGCATCCTTTCCGCCGCCAACCGCATCCTGTACTACGAGGGCTGGCCGGAAGTGCGCGACATCTATACCGCGGTTTCCCTGATCGGCTTTACCCGCATCCGGGAAATCGTGCTGACCACCAGCATGGTGAGCTTTTCCGGACACTGCCGCACCCGCTTTTCCTGGGAACACAGCCTTGCCGTCGGCATCAGCGCGCAGGAGTTGGCGCAGCGGGTGGAGGTCAATCCGCATGTCGCGCTGGTCGCTGGGCTGTTGCACGACGTGGGACAACTGTGGATGAGCTGTATCCATCCGCTGGAATTCCAGCAGGCGCGGCTCTTGGTGGAGGTGCACGGCAAGGAAATCTGCGCCGCCGAAAAGGAACTGTTCGGCTTCGATCACTGCACCATCGGCGCAATGATCGCTCGCCACTGGCGGCTGCCCGCGGATGTCGCCGCCGCCATCGGACACCATCACGCGCCCAGCGACGAGGCCGCCGCGCAAAAACTGGTGTCCATCACCCATGTGGCCGAACTCATCGCCAACGCGCTGGATCTGCCCAGCCGCAACGTCAACCGGGTGACGCGCCTCTCACCCGCCGCGCACAAGTGCTTGGGCGTGGATTGGAGCCAGGATTGCTCCGCCCTTTTCGGCGCCATCGAAGCCCGCTATCAATACGCCTCGGCGATTTTCGATTGACCGCGACTGACAACCTGTAACACTTCCCGTGTCCGCGCTTCTGTCTTCTCTTTCCTGAACCCCGTATAATCGCCGTCCTTTCCCTTACGCCCGATCGTCCATGTCCCACCACGACCCGCGCACCGAACTCGCCACCCTGCTGCGCCACGCCCTCGCGAGCGTGGCGCCGGATGCCGCCGATACGCCCATCCTGCTGGAACGTCCGCGCGAGGCGCGTCATGGCGATTTCGCCAGCAACCTGGCCATGCAACTGGCGCGCGCCTTGAAGAAGAATCCGCGCGAACTGGCGGCGCGCCTGTTGGCGGAACTGCCGGTATCCTCCCTGGTGGCAAAGGCGGAAATCGCGGGCGCGGGCTTTCTCAATTTCACGCTGGATGCCGCCGCCAAGACGGGCGTGGTTGCCGAAGTGCTGGCAACCGGCGCGCAGTACGGACGGCTGACCTTGGGCGGCGGACAAAAGGTGCTCGTGGAATTCGTTTCCGCCAATCCGACCGGCCCCCTGCATGTCGGACACGGGCGCGGCGCAGCCTATGGGGCGTCCTTGTCCAGCCTGCTCGCCTTCGCCGGCTGGGACGTGACGCAGGAATACTATGTGAATGATGCTGGCCGGCAGATGGACATCCTCGCCGTTTCCACCTGGCTGCGTTATCTGGAACTATCGGGCGTCTCCGGCATCGACTTTCCGCCCAACGCCTATCAGGGCGACTATGTGCGGGTCATGGCGGAGCAGTTGCGCGCGATGCGCGGCGCGCGTTATGCGCGCAACGCGGTGGAAGTCCTGGCGAATACGCCGGGGCTGCCCGATGCGGCACGCCAGGATGAGGCGGCAAAAACGCAGCGCGAACAACATCTGGATGCGCTCATCGCCAACGGCAAGAAGCTGTTGGGCGAGGACTGGAACGCCGTGCATCAGCACGTGCTGACCGAGCAACTCGCGGATGGGCGCGGCGATCTGGAAGAATTCGGCGTGCAGTTCGACGTCTGGTTTTCCGAAAAGGGACTGTTCGACACCGGGCTGGTGGCGCGCTGTGTAGACCGGCTGGAGAAGGCCGGGCACCTCTATCTCCAGGATGGCGCGAAGTGGTTCAAATCCACCGCCTTCGGCGACGAAAAGGATAGAGTCGTGCAGCGCGAAAACGGCATCTACACCTATTTCGCCTCCGACATTGCCTACCACCTCAACAAGTACGAGCGCGGTTTCGAGAAGCTCATCAACATCTGGGGCGCGGATCATCACGGCTACATCCCTCGCGTAAAAGGCGCGATTACGGCGCTGGGGCTGGACGCAAAGGCGCTCGAGGTGGCGCTGGTGCAGTTCGCGGTGCTCTATCGCGGCGGACAGAAGGTTTCCATGTCCACCCGTTCCGGCGAATTCGTCACCCTGCGCGAATTGCGCAACGAAGTGGGCAACGACGCCTGCCGCTTTTTCTATGTGCTCCGAAAGGCCGATCAACATCTGGATTTCGATCTCGATCTCGCCAGGAGCCAGACGAATGAAAATCCGGTGTATTACGTCCAGTATGCCCACGCCCGCATTGCCTCGGTGTTGCGGGAATGGGGCGGGGAAGCGGCGGCGCTTGTACACGCGCCCGTGGATAGACTCGTCGGCGAGCGCGAACTGGCGCTTGCCGGAAAACTCGCGGCTTTCCCGGAGATCATCGAATCCGCCGCGCAAGACCTCGCGCCGCATCCGATCGCCTTCTACCTGAAAGACCTGGCCGCCGAGTTCCACGCCTGGTACAACGCCGAACGCATCCTGGTGCCGGACGAAGCCACGAAACTGGCGCGGCTGGCGCTGGCGGCGGCAACGCGGCAGGTGATCCGCAACGGCCTGCATCTATTGGGCGTATCCTGCCCGGACAGCATGTAAGGCGGCGTCGAAAACCAGAGGGCCGCTCTTTTTGACGCACATTAACCAGGAGTTCTGATTCCATCATGAAAGCAACACAACACACAGCAAGACATCCATCGCGGGGCGGCACTCTGGTGGGCATGTTCATCGGCCTGGTTCTGGGCGTGGTGATTGCCGCCGCCGTGGTCTGGTACACGAAGCGCATGGAAGCGCCCTTTACCGGCACCACGCCGCCTGCGCACACCGTCTCGCCCGGCCAGGGACAGCCGCCCGTGTCCCTGCCCGGCAAACCCGGCGACGCCGCGCCGGAAACCCGCTTCCAGTTCTACGACATCCTGCCGGGAAGAACGGACCCCGTGCCGCAACCGCCGTCCGCCACCACCCCGCCCGCCGCGCCCTCCACATCCACCGCGCCCATGCCCGTGAAACAGCATTACCTGCAAGCGGGATCGTTCAGCGACCCGCAGGAAGCGGACAACCTCAAGGCAACGCTGGCCATGAGGGGCATGGAAGCCCATGTGCAACAGGTCATGGTGGGCGGCAACACCTTCTTCCGCCTGCGCCTGGGGCCGTACAGCAAAATCGACGATGCCAGCCGCGTCCGCGCCCAACTCGCGCAGCAAGGCGTGGAAGCCATGCTGATCAATACAGAGGAATAAAGCATATGCCCATCGATCGCCGCCACTTTCTTTCTTCTTCCGTCGCGTTGGCGCTGGGCGCCGCCACTCTGCCGGGCGTCCTGTTCGCCCAATCCGCCGCCGCCGCGCCCTATGAGCGTCTGCCGCGTCCGCTGCCCAAGGAAGGCGCGGGCAAGATTGCGGTGCTGGAGTTTTTCTCCTACGGTTGCGCCCATTGCAACGACTTTCATCCCATCATCAGCAAATGGGCTGCCCGCCAGCCCGCGCATGTCGTCTTCCGGCGCATTCCCGTCGCCTGGGACGCGTTCTGGGCCAACCTTGCCCGCCTCTATTACGCGCTGGAAATCAGCGGCGAACTCGCCAGCCTGGACAACAAGGTCTTCGACGCCCTGCACAAGCAGAGGTTGAAACTCTATACCGAAAAGACCATTCTCGACTGGTACGCCAAACAGGGCGGCAACCGGGAGCGGTTCGGCGAAATCATGAAATCCTTTTCCGTCGTGAGCAAGATCAACCAGGGCGAAAAACTGCGCCTGTCCGCAGAGGTGAAGAGCGTCCCCACCGTCATCGTCGACGGCGCCTACAAGATGCTGGGCGCAACCTACGAAGGACTGCTGGAAAATACCGACCGGCTGATTGCCCGGATCAAGGGACAGGAAAAATCGTAAGTTCCGCGCAGGCGCTCGCTTTCGGACTGCCGCATGGCGCATATGCCCTCCCCCCAAAAGCAAAAGCGGCGCGCGGCGCGGGATACGGACTTGTCCTCCCGCGCTTGCCCCCTGCTCGCCTTCATTCTCTACAAGTACTTTCCCTTCGGCGGACTGCAACGTGATTTTCTCGCCATCGCCCTGGAATGCCAGCGGCGCGGCGCAAGGATTCGCGTCTATACCCTGAGCTGGCAGGGCGGGATTCCCGCGGGGTTCGATGTGCGCATCGCGCCGGTCAAGGCGTTCTTCAACCACAGACGCAACGAGAAATTCACGCAATGGGTGCATGCCGACCTCGAGCGCGAGCCGGTTGCCCGCGTGGTCGGGTTCAACAAGATGCCGGGGCTGGACGTGTATTACGCCGCCGACCCCTGCTTTGCGGAAAAAGCGGCTACCCTGCGCCATCCCTGCTATCGCTGGACAGGACGCTACCGCCACTTCGCCGCCTATGAACGGGCGGTGTTCGATGCGCGGGCGAAAACCCGCATCCTGATGATTTCCGCCACGCAGTACCCGTTTTTTGTCCGCCACTACGCCACGCCGCCCGAACGCTTCTTTTTGCTGCCGCCGGGAATCGCGCCGGATCGAAGGCGGCCCGCCCATGCCGAAGACATCCGCGCCGGATTGCGGCGGGAATTCCATCTGGAAGACGAGGACTTGCTGCTCGTGCAAATCGGTTCCGGCTTCAAGACCAAGGGACTGGATCGCAGCCTGAAGGCCGTGGCGGCGCTGCCGGAAAAAATCCGCGCACGCGCCCGCCTCATCGCCATCGGCCAGGACGAGGGCGCGCCCTTTCTCGCGCAGGCCAGGGCGCTGGGTCTGGGCGCGCAGCTTGCGATACTCAAGGGGCGCGACGACATCCCGCGCTTTTTGCTGGGCGCGGATCTGCTCCTTCATCCCGCCTACAACGAAAACACGGGCACCGTGCTGCTGGAAGCGCTGGTTTCCGGCCTGCCGGTGCTGACCACGGACGTTTGCGGCTATGCCCACTACATTGGCGAGGCGGAGGCGGGCAAGGTGCTGGCGAGTCCCTTCGCGCAGGAAGCCTTGAACGACGCGTTGGCGCAATTGCTCGCCGACGCCGGAATGCGCCGCGCCTTTGGCCGCAACGCCCTGGCCTACGCCGAAACGGCGGATATTTACGCCCTGCCCGAACGCGCGGCGGATAGAATCCTCGATCCCGATCTATCGTTGCACCCCCAACTGGATTCTCCCGCACCATGACCCTCTTGCTGTTTCCCCCCTTCGCGCAACGCTGGGCAAACCAGGACGCCTTCGCCGAAGTGGAGCGCCTCGAAGGCAAAATCTATCGCGCCATGCCCGGACGGCGCACCTTGCGCACCGAGATCGATGGACGCGGCTACTTCGTCAAGATCCATCACGGCGTCGGCTGGAAGGAGATCGGCAAGAACCTGCTGGTCGGAAAAATGCCGGTGCTCGGCGCGGCGCAGGAATGGCGGGCGCTGCAACGCCTTGCCGCCGCGCGGGTGCCCAGCATGCGGGTGGCGGCCTTTGGCGAACGCGGCGGCAATCCGGCGCGGCGGCAATCCTTTCTGATTACCGAGGAAATTGCCCCGGCAATCGATCTGGAAACCCTGACGCAAGACTGGCAAACGACCCCGCCCGCCTGCGCGCCAAAGTACGCCCTGATCCGCGCGCTGGCGGAATTGCTGCGCAACATGCATGGCGCGGGCGTCAACCATCGGGACTGCTATCTCTGCCATTTCCTGCTGCGCACGGACGTTGCCGGAGCGCCCCCCGCGCTTGCCGTCATCGACCTGCACCGCGCCCAGACGCGCGCCGCCGTGCCCCGGCGCTGGCGCGACAAGGATTTGGCGGCGCTGTATGTGTCCGCTCTCCACATCGGGCTGACACGGCGCGACAAGCTGCGCTTCCTGCGTCTTTATTTTGCCCGTCCCTTGCGCCAGGTGCTGCGCGAGGAAGCCGCCCTGCTGCCCTGGCTGGAAAAGAAATCCATCCGTCTGCTGGCGCGCTTCGAAACGCACAAGGACAGGCTCTGATGACGCGGGATTTCATCGCCGCCACCGACCGTCCCCTGCTGGAAGCCGCCGGACTGGCGGATTTCGACGCCCTGTGGCAACGGGAACTCGCGGCGGTGGAACGCCCCAATACCGGTCGTGGAGGCGGCTGGAGTTCCGTCTGTCGGCTCGATCTGCCAGGACAGGAGTATTTTCTCAAGCGCCAGTCCAACCATCTGACCCGCTCCTTTGCGCATCCTTTTGGCGAACCGACCTTTGCCCGCGAATTTCGCAACATCCGCCGCTACGCCGAGCGCCAGGTTCCCGCCCTTTGCGCCGCCTTTTTCGGCATGCGCAAGGTCGCAAACGAACGGCGCGCCATCCTGCTCACCCGCGCCCTCTCCGGCTGGCGCGATCTGGCAGGCTGGCTCGCCGATTGGCCGCAATATCCGCCAGAGACGCGCGCGCAACTCCTCGACGCCTGCGGGCTGCTCGCCCGCCGCTTGCATGCCGCTCGCCTGACGCATTGCTGCTTTTATCCACACCACATCTTTGTCCGCGCAGAGGAAGATGGCTTCGCAACCTGCCTGATCGACCTGGAAAAGAGCCGCTCGCTCCACCTTCGCCGCGAACGCATCCGGGACCTGGAACAATTCCTGCGCTACGCGCCACAACTGTCGGAGGCGGAAATCAACCGCTTTTTCGCGCGCTACCTCAATGCGCCCACAAATGCCCCAGAGATCGACCGTTGGCGGCAATGGCTGGCAAAACGCCAGCAAAAAAAAGGCGTGCCGCCCAGAACCCCATCATTTGTCGATGTAGGCCACCAGGACGGCGATGACCAGCACCAATACCCAGGCCAGATAGAGCCAGAGCAGAAAAATGGGTAGGGCCGACAAAACGCCATACAGCGTGGAATAGAAGCTGGCGCGTCCCACATACCAGAGAAACCCCTGCTGCATGACCGCAAGCGACAGGCTCGCCAGGATGCCGCCATACAACGCCGCCCGGCGGCCAACCCGCTTGTTCGGCATGGCGCAATACACCAGCGCGAAAAACGCGCCCAGCAAGAGGAAATTCAGCCCGTTCATGAGCTGCGCCTGATACGCGGCAAACTCGCTGTTCCAGCCCAGCGCCAGCTTGAGCAGGAAATTGCCCAGACTGGTCAACATCCCCATGAAAACCGGCACGCCAACCATGCCAACAAGATAAAGCGGCAGCCGCATGTGCCAGGAACGTCCTTCGCGCACGCCCCAAATCTGATTCAACGCGCCTTCCAGCGTGTGCAAGAGCAAAAAGACCATTCCCGCCAGCCACAACACCCAGGGCCAGGCCAGCAAATGCGCGTTGCTCGCCATGCTGTAAACATAGCGGGCTACCGTGTCGCCGGAATGCCCCGGCATCAGGGTCTGCATGATGAAGGCGTCCAACTGGTGCGCCAGCGCGCCAAATCCCGGCAAGGTGGTTGCCAGCACCAGCACCAGCGTCGCCAGCGGCACCAGCGTCAGCAAGGTGGAATACGACAGGGCTGCCGCCATCTGCGCCAGGTGTTCCCGGCGAAAGACCCGCACCAGATGCACCGGCAACGCAAGAAAACGAGGAAAGGAAGAGGGCGGCATGAAGACGAAGGTCATGGACGGCGGCAAGAATCGGCGGGTGCCACTTTACGCTGTCTTTTGTATTTTGTCTTTGGGATGTCGGATGCAATGAAAA
>JAITEO010000258.1 GCA_031281985.1 Zoogloeaceae bacterium
TACACAAAAAACGAAGCGACAAGAGCCGCGATAAAAAGAAACGGAAGGGTGCCGCCCGCAATGTTTGGCGGATGTTTTGCGGCATTTCGCCGGTGCTGGTGCTCCGGTCTTTTGCGTCTTTCATGCTATG
This sequence comes from Zoogloeaceae bacterium, assembly GCA_031281985.1. Lineage (GTDB taxonomy): Bacteria > Pseudomonadota > Gammaproteobacteria > Burkholderiales > Rhodocyclaceae > Azovibrio. The sequence goes on from JAITEO010000258.1 coordinate 131, forward strand.
CTGTTGCATCCTGTCGTTTGAGCCTCCAGGCTCTGGATTGTACCCAATGAAGTCTTTTTTCCGGTTTTTTGTTTGCGCGGCCCTTGCCGCCCTGTTGTCTCCCTTCGTCTGCGCGCAGACGCAGGAAGAAACGGGCGACCGTTTGTTTCTGGATGCGCGCGAAGCCTTCCGCGTGGGCAATCGCGCGGCGCTGGAAGCGCTGGTCGAGCCGCTTTCCGGGTATGTGCTCGCGCCCTGGGTAGACTATTACCGTTTGCGCCAGGGGCTGGAAAAACGCGATGAAGCCACGGTACTGGCGTTCATCGAGCGCGAAAACGGCAGTTACCTGAGCGAGCGATTGCGTGCCGACTGGCTTGCCGTGCTGGCAAAGCGGGCAAACTGGCGGCGGTTGAGCGAGCACTATCAACAACTGGCCGCGCCCGATCAGGATGCGCGCTGCCTGTTCCTTTTGGCGCGCGTGGCATTGAAGGAAGACGCCGCGCGGCGTCAGGCCGAAACCTTGTGGGCGACGCTGCCGGAAACCCCCGAAGGCTGCCGGGCGCTGTTTTCGCGCCTGGGCGTGGAAGTCAGCGATGATCTTTATTGGCAACGGGCGCGTCTGCTGGTCGAACAGGGCAAGATGGAGGCCGTTCGTCGGGTGTTGCAGTTTTTGCCGAACGCGCAGCAGCCGGATAAAAAGCAGTTCGAGCAAATCAACAAACAACCCGCCCTCTGGCTGGCGCGACTGAATGCGGAGGATTTCAAACGCGGGCGCAGTGGACGCGAAATCGCGGCGCTGGCCATTGCCCGCCTGGCGCAAAGCGATCCGCTGGCCGCGCGGTCGCGTCTGGAGACCTGGCAAACGCAGTTGGGACCGCAGGCCGCCGCCTGGTGCTGGGGGCAAATCGCCTTGTCCGGCGCGCGCCGGCACATGCCGGAAGCCTTAAACTGGTTTTCCCGCAGCAGTCCGGACGTGCGTTCCCGGGATGTCGCCGAATGGCATATCCGCGCCGCCCTGCGCGCAAGGAATTGGTACGCCGTGCTGGCCAGCATCCGCGTCCTGCCGAAGGAATTGCAGGAGCAACCGGCCTGGATCTACTGGCAGGCGCGCGCACACAAGGAAGTCGGGCACTTCGCCCTGGCGCACGAGCAATTTCAGCAATTGCGCGGACAGGCGAATTTTTACGGCAATCTGGCGGACGAAGAATTGAAGCAGCCCATCCGCATCCCGCCGCCCGCCGCACCGCCAAGCGATGCCGAGATGCGCGCCGCGCGTGCAAATCCGGGGCTGTTGCGCGCGTTGGCCCTGTTGCGCCTGGACTTGCGCACCGAAGGGGTGCGCGAATGGAACTGGGCCATCCGCGACATGGATGACCGCCAGTTGCTGGCTGCCGCGCATTTCGCCTATGAACGCCAGGTCTATGATCGCGCCATCAATACCGCGGAACGCACCCGTGAACAGCATGATTATTCGCTGCGCTTTCTCGCGCCCTTTGCCGACCAGGTGCGTCCTGCCGCGCAAGAGCAGGCATTGGATGACGCCTGGGTTTATGGTCTGATGCGCCAGGAGAGCCGTTTCATCGTCCAGGCCAAATCCTCGGCGGGCGCTTCCGGCCTGATGCAGTTGATGCCCGCCACTGCCAAATGGGTCGCCCGGCAAATCGGCCTGAAGGATTACGACCACAAACGGGTAAACGATACCGAAATCAATCTGCTGTTGGGCACCGCCTACATGCGGATGGTATTGGAGAGTCTGCACCAGCATCCGGTGCTGGCCTCCGCCGCCTATAATGCCGGCCCTGGCCGCGCCCGCGCCTGGAGCGCGAACACGCCGCTGGAAGGCGCCATCTACGCCGAGACCATCCCGTTCAACGAAACGCGTGATTACGTCAAGAAGGTCATGAGCAACGCGGTCTACTATTCCATCCTGTTTACCGGCAAACCCGCTTCCCTGCGCGAACGCCTGGGCGAAGTGCCCGCCCGCGGCGGATAGCAAAAAAGGACAGGCTTTGCCTGTCCTTTTCTGAAGTAACAGCAACACAAAACCCCAAGGCCGCAGGCCGCAGAACAGAGCAGGAAGCAAGCCAAGACTTGCCGTCTGCCAAGACTTGCTGTCCGCCAGGACTATTCCTTGGTTTGGACGTCTGTGGACAGACACTGTTTCATGAAAGCCTTGCGCGCTTCTCCTTTCAGGGATTGCGCCTTGGCTTCCTGGTTGCAGGCCTTCATCTTTTCCCGTTGCGCTTTTTGCGCTGGCGTGGGTTCCTTTTTCGGCGCTGCGGTATCCGCCGCCTGGGCAAGCCCTACGGAAAGGGACAGGGAAAGAGCGGCGCACAGGGAAAGCAGGGTCCTTTTCATGGAGATACTCCTTTTGTCATCAAAAAAAGAAAGCGTATTATCCTGAATGACATCACAAAATGCCAGCGTTTTTTTACGACGGCATGGTTGCCGTTGACGCAACGTTTGTGTCGAAAGCGCCGATAGGGCAAGTCTGCGGCCTTG
>JAITEO010000249.1 GCA_031281985.1 Zoogloeaceae bacterium
CCGACTTTCTTCAGGGCTTCGTCTACACGGCCTTTTCCCCCCTGCTTCAGGATGCCTTGCGCTTCCAGCCCCAGCGCGACGTTGTCCCATACCGTGCGCCAGGGAAACAGCGTTGGATCCTGGAACACCACGATGCGTGAGGGATCGGGACGGGTGATACGCGCGCCGTCCTGCGTCAATGTGCCGGAATCCGCCGGTTCCAGCCCGGCGACGAGGCGCAGCAGGGTCGATTTTCCGCAGCCGCTCGGCCCCAGGAGCGCGACGAATTCGCCGGGAGCAATATCGAGGCTCACGTCCTCCAACACCTCCAGGCGCTCGCCGCCGGGGACTTCGAAGCCGTGATGGACATGCGCCACCTGGATGCGGGAGGCGTTTTGTTGCGCCGCGACCAAAACCTCTTCTTGTTGCAGGGTGGCGGCGGCTACCATTTCACGGTGCCTTTCTGCCAGACGAGCACGCGGTCGCGCACGGCGAAAAGAAGCGAGATCAGGCCGGAGAAGATGAGCGTCATCACGATCAGGGTGGAATACATCTTGATGTAATCGGCATATCCCTTGGCCCATTCGAGATACCAGCCCAGGCCGGATTTCACGCCCATCATTTCTGCCACGATCAGCACCACGAAGGAGGCGCCCAATCCCATGAACAGTCCCACGAACACCTGCGGCAAGGCGGCGGGAATCGCCACGCGGAAAATCAGGAAAAACTCGGAAGCGCCCAGGGTGCGCGCCACGTCGTAATAGGCCTTGTTGACGCTCGCCACGCCCGACCAGGAGAGGATCGCCACCGGAAACCCCGTCGCCAGCGCAATCAGGAAAATGGACGCGGCATGGCTGGTGGAGAAGAAGACGAAGGCGATGGGCAACAATGCCGTGGGCGGCAGCGGCCCGATCAGGCGCAGGATCGGATGCACCCAGTAGTTGATGCGCTTCGACCAGCCGATGGAGACGCCGACGACAAAGCCGACCGTCGCGCCCCAGAGGATGCCCTTGAACAGCAGCTTGAGCGAGTTGTAGGCGCTATCCAGAAGACGGGCGTAATCGTTGACGTAGGCGTCGAAGATGCTGGAAGGCGGCGCGAAGAAGGGCGGCTCCAGCACCAGCGTCTTGGCGGTCAATACTTCCCAGGTTGCCAGGATCAGGGCAAAGACGATGAGCCAGGGCACGGCGTGGCGGAAAGTCCCCGCGACGCGCGCCAGGAGGCGCGGCAGACGATGATTGTCAAAGCTTGCCAGGAAGGTGAGCGCGAACCACAGGGCGGCAAAGAGCAATGCGCCGATGCCGAATTCCTGGGTGTACGGCCAGCTTTCAAAGAAGCCGACCACCTTGTCCGGCAGGCCAAGCGTGAGTCCGCCCAATAACGACCAGGCGGCGACGGCGGCCAGCCCGAAGAAGAAAAAGCGAAAGCCTGGGTTTTTTTCGCTCTTCGTCGTCGGAAGCGCCAAAGCCATCTCGGTGGCCTGGATGGGGGATGGTGGCGTTGCCCGCGGTTTTTCAATGGAATACGGCGCGGAAATTTTCGATGATTCCAGCCGCGTCCCTTCTTGCAGTGGCAGTTCAAGCGTTGCAGTGGCGCTCATGGGGATTCTTTCTCCACATCTGGCGCAGGCGGGACGGCGTTGCGCACGCCGTCCCGCTAGCGCGGGTTTATAGTACGTTGGCGTAAATGTGATCGGCGAGCTTTTGGGGATCAGTGGTCGATTTCAACACATTCAGATCCTTGAAATCCTGCGCGAAAAACGCAAGCTGGTCACGCAACGACTTGCCCGTTGGATGGATGTGCAGGGCAAGCTGCTTGTAGAGGTGCAGCAACTCGTCGAGCGTCAGGTTGGTCGCATACTTCTGGAAGATCTTCGCGCCTTCCTCCCGGTGCGTATTCGTCCATTCATAGGCTTCGACCAGCGACTTCGCCAGTGCCGTCACGGCAGGGCGGTTTTTCTTGAGGAGGGTACCTCCCACGCCGATCACGCAGCAGGTTTTGTCGTGATAGGGAGGGTCCGTATTGGTCGCCAACTGTATGAATCCGCCCTTGATGTCCCGTTCGATGCGGTACAGGAGCGGGTCGCTGTAGGCGATCGCGTGAATCTCGCCTTTTTCCGCCGCCAGCCCGAGCAAATCACCCTGATAGGCTTTCCAGGTCACTTCGCGTTCGGGGTCGATACCGTGGCGCTTCAGGAAAACGGAGAAGAAATGCTTGGCGGGTTGCGCGAGATCGGGCACACCAATTGCCTTGCCGCGCAGGTCTTCGATCTTCGTGATGCCTGTGGGCTTGTAGGCGACGAGCCGCACACAACCGCCGTGCAGTCCGGCGACGATTTTCACGTCGAATCCGGATTCCAGCGGCTTCAGCCAGCGATGGATCATCCCCACCGCCGCGTCCGACTTGCCAGTCGAGAGAGATTCCAACAACACGTCGTTTGAACCGGAATAGTTGACGAGCGTCACGTCCAGCCCGTTTTTTTCAAAGATGCCAGTTTCCTTGGCAACGGGAATCGGCGTCAGGCAAAAAGAAACTTGGCTCCAGGAAAAGGTCAGCGGCGTCAGGCTCTTCTTGTCCGCTGGAGCCGCCCAGGCGCTACCGCCCAAGGCAAGTGCCGGCGCGGTCAGCGCCAGGGAACCCGCAGCGCGCAACAGCGAGCGGCGTTGTGAATTGATGGTGTGCTGCGTCATGGATACTCTCCTGAAAAATCGTGCGACAAGACACGGGAGAGCCGATTCTATAGAGGCACAAACGCCTCGAAAAAGAATAAAAACGCATATTCATATATGTCAGGTTCAGGAATCAGATGTCAGGAATCAGAGGAAACATGCGGCGCGGCGCGCCGGTAAAAAATCTGACTCCTGTTTCCTGTGCAATCTGAATTGCCGCAACCCCCCTCAGACCACCCTTGTCAGGGGGGAAGGGAAGCCCATCTCCCTTCCCGGACATCACAAATGACGGATTGGGCGCTGGGGGCACAATCCAAAGTGGAGGAAACCAACGAAGCGCCGCCGCTTGCCGTCCCCTCTCCCCCAATCCTTTGGGGGAGA
>JAITEO010000298.1 GCA_031281985.1 Zoogloeaceae bacterium
GGATCCTTCGCCAGAACCTGATTCAGCAAGCGCATGTCGTCCTGATCGGGCAAACTCATGTTCCTTCTCCTTTTCGTGCATTCGTCACGCGGGACGGCGGGCGGGCGAACGCAGTTCGCCGCACGGACGATGCGGCCGACGGCGCTTGATGATTTTGTCTGGGAATGAAAATTTGATAAGCTACGCTGGTGCCGGGAGAGGGACTCGAACCCTCACACCTTGCGGCGGCGGATTTTGAGTCCGCTGCGTCTACCGATTCCGCCACCCCGGCACGGGAGGCGGAATTATCCACGAAACCGCGCATCGCAACAAGTCCAACCGTTTGAACGAACTCACCCTCCAAGACTTCGATTTTTTCCTGCCGGAAGCGTTGATCGCCCAGCATCCAGCGCCGCAACGCGCGGCCAGCCGCCTGTTGCGCGTCGAGGCCGCGGGCGTTTCCGATCTTTTCTTTGTCGATCTGCCGCAACTGTTGCGTCCTGGCGATCTATTGGTGATGAATGATACCAAGGTCATCAAGGCGCGATTTTTCGGGCGAAAGGATACGGGCGGGCAGGTGGAAGTCCTGCTGGAGCGCATTCTCGACGCCCGCCACGCGCTGGCCCAGATACGCGCCGGCAAGGCGCCGAAGACAGGTTGCCGTCTCGATCTGGCGGGCGCGTTTTCCGTGCGCGTGACCGGGCGGCAGGAGTGTTTTTTTCTCCTGGCGCTGGAAGACGAAAAAGAGGATTTCTGGTCGCTGGCGGATGCGCATGGCCGTCTGCCGCTGCCGCCCTACATCACGCACGCGCCTGCGGCGGAAGACGAGGCGCGGTATCAGACCATCTATGCTCGCGCGCCCGGCGCGGTGGCCGCGCCGACCGCCGGGTTGCACTTCGACGCCGAGGTGCTGGAAAAGATTGCGGCAAAAGGCGTTCGCACGGCCTATCTGACCCTGCACGTGGGCGCGGGCACCTACCAGCCGGTGCGCGTTGCGCGCATTCGTGAACACCGGATGCACAAGGAATGCTTCGTCCTGCCAGAGGAGACCGCCGCCGCCATCCGGCAGACGCGGGCGGCGGGCGGGCGGGTCGTCGCCGTCGGCACCACGGCGCTGCGCGCGCTGGAATCCGCCGCCTGCGGACAGGGCGAGGTGCGCGCCGGATGCGGGGAGACGGATATTTTCATTACGCCGGGCTTCGATTTCCAGGTGGCCGACTGCCTCATCACCAACTTTCATCTGCCGTGCTCCACCTTGCTGATGCTGGTCTCTGCCTTTGCCGGGGTCGAGCGCATCCGCGCCGCATACGCGCATGCCATCGAACGCGGGTATCGTTTTTTCAGCTACGGCGACGCCATGTTATTGACGCGCGCCAAGGCGGGGTGAAGTCAGTATAATCAGGAAAATTTCGCGTGTCCGTGACCGTGATTGACGAAAATGGAGCGCGCGAACGGGGAAAAATTATCAGAAACTGTGGATCCGTGCGGGATCCGGGGAGAAAGCAACATGAACAAGGAATTTGTCTGGTCGGATGAATACAGCGTGGGCATCGATGAAATCGACACGCAGCACAAGACGTTGTTCAAGCTCATCAACCGTCTGCACAAGGCCATCCTGCACAAGGAAGGCAGCAAGACCTGCGGCGGCATCCTGGATGAATTGGTGGATTACACGCGCATCCACTTCACGCTCGAGCAGACCTTGATGCGCATCGGGAACTATCCGGAATATGAGGCGCATTGCGAAATGCACCGGGCGCTGGTCGAGGAAGTCGAAAGCCTGCAAAAGAAAATCGCTTCCGGCCAGGTCGCCATCAGCTTCGAGTTGCTGCACTTTCTGCGCAACTGGCTGACCAAGCATATCCTGGGCGAAGACAAGAAATACGGCGACTTTTTCAAGGAGGGCAGCCAGCACCGCGAAAAGCATCTCCAGGGCTGGACGGAACATTCCCAGGAGAGCATGGAAAAGCACCAGAAAAAAAGAAAGTGGTGGCAGTTCTGGTAGTCTGTGGCCTTGGTTTTGTTGCGTGTTCAGGGAGTGTAGCCATGCGTCGTTTCCTTCTTCTTTTCTTCACGTTCGTCCTCTTGGGCGGCTGCGCCGCGACCGGGCCGGAAATTCACAGCCAGCGCCGTTCGGGGACGGATTTTTCGGCATACCGCAGCTTTGCCTTTTTCTCGCCGCTGGGCACCGACCAGGCCGAGTACGCTTCGCTCATCTCGCAGCAGTTGAAGGCAGAAACGCGCCAGGCGCTGGAAGCGCGCGACTATCGCTATGCGCCCGACGCGCCGGATATGCTGATCAACTTTACCCTTGCAATCCGGAAACAGACCGCGTATTCCTACCCCTACTATTTTCCAGGTTCCGTCTTCTACGGCGGTTTCGGCGGCAGGCGGCACAGGGGGGTTGGCGTGGGCTTCGGCTATCACTTCCCGCTGGGGGGCGGAACGCGTTATCTGGAAAGCATCCTGGGGATCGACATCATCGACGCCAAAACCAAGGATGTCCTCTGGGAAGGCAGAGCCAAAAGCCACCTGCCGGATACCGACCGGGAAAACCTGGAACCGCTGCTCAAGACCGCGGTAGAAAAAATCCTCGCCCAGTACCCCTCGCCGGAAGAGGCCGCGAGCAAGGACGGCGAGCACGCCAGCAGCGCGCAACCTTGACGCTCTCTGCGCCCG
>JAITEO010000311.1 GCA_031281985.1 Zoogloeaceae bacterium
CGGCAAAAAGTAGGGTTTTACTTTTTGACGCTTCCTTACAACTCCGGCGGTTTGCATACAGGGACGATCGGCTTTCCCGCAAGCAGCTTTTTCGCAAAAGGAATCGAGTGGCGCAACGATTCGTTAACCGCGCCGCCGTGATCGCGATCCGGATATACATGGATTTCCACCTTCGATCCCGCCGCGCAGGCATCTTTTGCCAGGGCGACGTTTACGGGAGCCAGGGCATCGTCCGTGCCCGCGCCGATGAACAGCGGGCTGGCGAACTTCAGGGTATGGAAGGCGCGGCTCACGTCATCTCCCGCGGACGATGACGACGATCCCGCCTTGAAAGTGGTGGCGCGCGTCAAGCCCAATCCGGCGACATCGCCTTGCAGCGTCGCAAGACAAGCACTGCGCGCCTGATCCACCAGCGGCAGGGCAAGGTCGGTATAGACATCGGACGCCTTATAGGCAGCATCCTGCGATTCCGCAGCAATCGCATGGAAAAAACCGTAGGCAATGGTGGGATCGCCCTTGCGATCTTCCTGCCCTTCCCCGGATGAATTTTTCGGTTTCAGCGGTTCGACCGGACGACCGGGCGCATAGACGATGCCGGTGCCTACCGCGCCAAGGATATGGATATCCGACGCATAGGAAGGCGCGTATCCCAACGCGGCGACCACCGCCGACCCGCCCTGGGACTGCCCGACCAGCAACACCTTGTTGGCAATGTCGGGAATCACGCCGCGCGCCGCGCGGGCGCTGTCGAGTATCGTGTAGGCATTGGAACGGTTGTTGAACTGCGGATTCGGCCCCGGCACGCCAATTCCCTGATAATCCGAAGCCACGACCGCGAAACCCTCTTCAAGCCAGCGGTTGAGGTAACGCACGTCACGGTAGGAACGGCCCTGCCACGAGGGCGCGCAAATGTCGGCGCCGCCCAATGTGCCGTGCCCCCAGGCCACGAGCGGCCAGCCTCCGGCGGGCGGATTCCCCTTGGGAATGAAAAGCGCCCCCGAAACGACGATGGGTTCCTTGCCGCCCACGCCATCCGTCGAGGTAAACAGAATGCGCCATTGCCGTTCCGCGGAGGCAAGGCCAATCGTGCGCTCCAATGGTTCGGAACGAAGCAGCCTGCCCGGCGCGACGGGAATTTCCGCTTCCCAGGCATAGAAAGCCGACACGCGACCATCCCCGTAACGCGGGTCTGGCGCAGGCGCGCGATGTTGGGCGAATCCGCTGGAGGCAAGGAAAAGAGAGGCTAAAAGGCTTGCTGCGATCCCAGCGACATGCCGCCGGGAGAAAGACAATAAAGGCAATGTATTCACGGTTATCCTCCGATGGAGATTTCAGGGTTTGGCAAACTGCGGGAAGCGCACGCCCAACTGATCCAGGTAGGTGTCGTAACGCTGCGGATCGTAATAAAGCCGTTCGAGCAAGGGGCGGTATTGTTCTGTGACCTGCCGGTTGCGATCCAGGACAGGCGTATCTTCTGGCCCCAGGAACTGCACATAGGAACCCGCCTTGGTCTGGACATTCGTGAAATACGCCCGTGCCGCATCGCCCAGTTCGGGGCGCAGCAACAGATCCAGCGCTGTCAGTCCCACGGCCTTGGCGCCGAAGAGCACACCCTTGTGCGCGATGGGCGTTGCCATGGCGATGGCGGAAGACCAGTGATGCACAGGCAGATTCGGAATGTTGGCCGGATAGCTGACGGTAATGGTCGGCACTGCCCAGGTCACGTCGCCGATGTCATCCGAAGGCCCGCTTGCTGGAACAGGCGCGCGCAACTCAGCCAGGCTGGTATTCAGGCCCGTCTGCGGTTGTTCCACCAGAGCCTGCACGGCCTTGGCGAAACGCTGCTCCTCTTCCGTCCAGGTCGGCAGACCCACGCGCTCGATGTTGACCTGAGCCGCTTCCGCCAGGGGACGATTGAAATGCCGCGGTGCGGCGCTGCCCACGACGCGGCGCGTCACCTGGGTTCCCGTGGCAAGCGCCGCGCCCGCCGCGATGTCGTCGGCAATCTTCACGTTCTTGCGGATGTTTTCAAAATCCATCTCGCGAATGTAGTACCAGACGGAAGCGCGCGACGGCACGACGTTGGGCTGGTCGCCGCCATCCGTGATCACGTAGTGCGAACGCTGTTCCGGCCGCAGGTGCTCACGCCGGAAATTCCAGGCCGTGTTCATGATCTCGACCGCATCGAGCGCGCTCCGCCCATGCCAGGCCGCCGCTGCATGCGCCGATTCTCCCGTGAAGGTATATTCGAGCGATACGAGTCCCGTGCCGTACCCCTGCCCCCAGCGGGTGCCGAGGTTGTTGCCCACATGGTTGAAAAGGACGAAATCGACGTCCTTGAAAACACCGGCACGCACGAGAAAAGCCTTGCCGCCGAGCAATTCCTCAGCCACACCCGGCCACAATACAAGTGTGCCCGGCAGGTGTTCGCGCGTCATGATTTCCTTGAGCGCCAGCGCGGCGACGACATTGACCGCCTGCCCGGAATTATGGCCTTCGCCATGTCCCGGCGCGCCTTCGACCAAGGCTTCCCGCCAGGCGACGCCGGGTTTCTGCGAGGTCTTCGGCACACCGTCGACATCGCTGCCCAGGGCGATGACCGGCTTGCCGCTTCCCCACGTGGCAATCCACGCGGTCGGCAGGCCGCCCACGCCACGGCGGATGCTGAAACCATTCTGTTCCAGCAGCCCGGTCAGGAAGCGCGCGGTTTCCTTTTCCTCATAGGCCAATTCCGAAAAACTGAAGAGCATGTCATTGACGACCTGCCCCGTTTTGCGATGCGTTTCGATGTTCGCAAGCAAATCCTGTTTGAGCCGTTCCAGCCGCTCCGGCGACACCTCCTCCGCATGGACAGGCAACGGAAAAATGCACACGGCCAGCGCGATCAACGCGATGAAACGCAGTGAGAAAAAAAGCGCGCACAAGGAATAAATCATGGGAAGTTGCCTCGAAAGAATAGAAAAGTGAAAGTAATGTCAATGCAATACGGAAGTGTCGTAATCGTTGCGATGCACGACCCCGCCCTTGATGACGGCGCGCACCTGTTC
>JAITEO010000349.1 GCA_031281985.1 Zoogloeaceae bacterium
GCGCGTCCTGAAAGGTCGGCGTCAGGAGCCAGGAGAGGGTTACGCCCAGGGTGGCTGTCAGGCCCAGCGCGTGCAGCGCGGGGGTGGCGGAAAGGGCCAGCAGGCCGAAGGAGGCGAGGGTGAGGGTGGCGGCGAGCGTCGTCGCCAGCAGGGTGTGGGCGTGGGTCTGGCGGGCGGCGAGGAAGATGGCGTAATCGACGCCCATGCCCAGGGTGAGCAGCAGGGCGAGGATGCTCAACATCTGCACGGGAATGCCCAGATACCCCATGATGGCAAGCGTCGTCAATCCCGCCAGCAGCACCGGCGTGAAAAGACGCCAGACTTTGCGCCGGAAGAAAGGATAGAGCAGCAGGGGCAAGAGCAGGCAGGCGGCAAGCAGGGTTTGCGTGAGCATGCGCCGGTAGCGTTGCATCAGGTCGGAAATGTCGCGCGTCTGATCTATCCAGCTTGCGCCTTCGCCAGAAAATTGCGCCAGCGCCGCCGCCGTCTCCTTCTCCCGCAAGCCCTTCAACAGCACCATGCTGGTGTATTTTCCGGGATTCGTTTCCCCCAGCCAGAGCGCGGCGGCCTGCCGCAAGGGAATGTCCAGGCCGACTTCCGGCGTCAGCAGGGGGGCGTCCGTCTCTTTTACCCAATCTTCCGCGAGTTCCATTTCCCTTGCCAATACCTTGCGGCTGGCCGCCAGCTTTTCCTGTCCGGCGCGATTTTCCTTTTGCCGCGCCTGCGAGGGCAGCCAGCGGCTCGTTGCCTCGAAGCCGTCGATCTTGCCCGCGGCCACCAGCGGGCGCAGTTGCTCGATCAGCTTTTCTTCTTGTTGCAACAGTCGTTCCGCGCTTTCTGCGGAAAGCAGGAACATCTGCGCCGGACTGGGCAGTTGCAGGATGCGGGAGACTTCGCCCTGTTCCGCCATCAGGCCGGGATCCCCGGCAAACAGGCTGCGAATGTCGTCGTTTGCCCGCAATTGCAGGAGTCCGCCGAAAATGAAGACGGCAAGGACGCACAGCAGCCCCCAGGCTTTTCCACGGTTTTGCCAGCGCGGCCAATGATCGAGCAGCCTGCCCATCCAGTGCGCGTTCCTGGGCAGCGGCAGGGTTTGCGGCAACAGGTAGGGATAAAAGCAGACGACGCTCATCCACGCGCCAAAAATGCCGCAGACGGCAAAAATCGCCATCTGTTTCAGACCGGGAAAAGGCGTGAGCGCCAGCGCCAGATAGGCGAGCGTCGGGGCCAGGAGCACCATGCACAGGGTGGGCAATAAACGCCGGAAGCGCTCCCAGACCGGTTCCGTGTTGCCCAGATGCTGCGCGAAAACCAGGATGGCATAATCGACCGCCACGCCGATCAGGCTCGCGCCAAAGACCAGGGTCAGCAGATGCACCCGCGCAAACAGCGAAAACACGGCCAGGAACGCGATGAGCGTGCCGGAAACGAGCGACAGCAAAACGAGTTTCAGGGCGCGCGCGCTCTGAAAGACGAGGCCGACCAGAAGAAAACAGGCGAGGAGCGAACCTATCCCGATCAGGCGCATTTCCTCCTGCGCCTGCCGCGTTGCCGCCGCCGCGTGCAGCACCACGCCCGCGCGCAGGAGATGCGCTTCGGAAAGTTCCTGTTGCAGCCTCTGCCGCGCGGCATCGAGCCGCGCCATCAGCGTCTCCTGCAACGGTGCGTCGAAGGCGCTGCCCGGCAGGGCATAGAGGAGCGCCGCATAAAAGCGCCCGTCGCGCTCGAGCATCAGTTCGCCGCCGGATGGCCGCAGCGGCGTCGCTTCCCCCAGGCTTTGCAGCCAGTTGCCAAAAAAGCCGAAAGGGTCATCGCGCCAGGAAACGCTGCTGGAGGCAAAGGGAGTGTAAGCTAGCGCAAGGGCGCGCTCCTTAGCCTCCTCCTGCGTGGCAAGAGACAGCCATTCCCGGTCGGCGGCGCTCAGCAAGCCTTGCCGATAGGGAAAATAGAAGTCACCGGGAAACCACGCGCCTCCCGCCGCCGCGTCATCCGCGAGCCTGCCGCCCTGTTCCGTCAGGGCGGTGTCCGCCAGCGAATCGCGCAGTATCTGCGCCGCCTGCCGGGCGCGGGAAGCGTCCGGCGCCGAGACCAGCAGCACCAGTTGCCGCTCGCCCTGGGCGGCAAGCGCCTTCAATGCCGTTTTCAGCGCCGGATGCCGTTCGTCTTCCGGCAACAGGGCGAGCAGGTCGGTATCCACGCGCTCGGACCATGCCGCGCGCTCGAAAAACAGGAACAGCGCGGCAAACAGCAGCAGGAGAAGCCAGAGAACGGCCAACAGACGATGACGATGGAGGCGGCTTTTCAGGGGCATTTTTTCCGGAGCGCCGGTCATTCAAAGCGCTTTTGTTCGTCCGCCGAGAGTTCCTGCGCGTAGGTCTGCGCCTGGAATTCGATGCGCGTGACATCGCCCGCGGCGTTTTCCATTTCCACGCTGGCGATGTCGCGTTCCCCGGCCAGACGCAGGGCGCGAATCATGCGGGCGAGGTTCTTGTCCCTGGGCGTGAATTCCAGTTGCCAGTGCTTGCCTTCCACCTTGCCGTGGTAATCGAAGGTTTGCGCCAGCGCCGCCACGTCGCCGGAGAGCACCGAAAACAGGATGCCATTGATGATCTTGACCACGGGTTCCTTGCGCGCGTCGAGCTTCATCAGCGTTTTCTTGCCGTCCGTCTGGAGGATTTCCTCGCGGGTGAGGCGGGTGATCTGCGCCAGCGGACGGGTGTTTTCCCAGAGGACGCCATGGTTTCTGGCGACCAGGAAGCGTCCGTGGGAAACCAGCGGCTTCTTGATCTGGGCAAGCCTGCGGGTCTGCTGGAATTCGCCGTGGATTACCGGGGAGGACGTCAATCGGCTCTTGACCTCTTCCAGCAGATTCTCGTTGGCGCAACAAAGCGCGGGCAGGGCGACAAGCAGCAGCAGGGCGGCGCTGCGCCCAGGGATGAGCAAAAGGGGATTTTTTTTCATGCGAGACCCAGTTTTTCAAGAAGGATGGCGGGACTTTCCAGGCACATTTCCCGTATGCGCATATCGACCGCGACCTGCAGGGTGTGCCCGCGGGTGAGGCGTTTTCCGGTGGCGCAATCGAAAATGAGATAGTCGATCCGGAGCCGGTTTTCCCATTCCGTCAAGAATGCCTTGACTTCGATTTCCTGCTGGTAGTGGAGCGGTTGGGCATAACGGATGAAGAGTTCGATCACCGGCCAGGCATAGCCCGATTCCCGCATCTGCGGATAATCGTAATTCAGCGACTGCAACAAGGCTACGCGCGCCAGCTCGAAATAGCGCACGTAATGCCCATGCCAGCAGATTTCCAACGGATCGAGGTCGTGAAAGGGAATGCGCAGCTTGATGCTTTTCTGCCAGCGGCTTTGTGGTGTTTTCATGGTGCGAGTGTACGTCAAAAAGTAAGAACCCACTTTTTGCCG
>JAITEO010000261.1 GCA_031281985.1 Zoogloeaceae bacterium
TGACCAAAGGCTTCGTAGAGATTCCACAAGGGACAGGAACCGCCAATGCGCGAAAAGTGAAAATCGGTGGCGGACTGGCGCTTGGAAATATTGCCCGCGCGATCCACCCGCACGAAAAAGAAGGGCACTCCGCGCGCCTCGGCGCGTTGCAGGGTGGAGAGGCGATGGCAGGCGGTCTCGAAGCCCACGCCGAATTCATGCGCCAGACGCTCGATGTCGTAACGCAACCGTTCGGCACGTTCGAGAAACCTGCGGTACGGCAGGATCAAGGCGCCGGCAAAATAGTTGGCCAGACCAATCCCCAGAAGCTGCCGCGCCTCGACGCTGGAAAACCGGGCTTCCTTGACCATGGCGGCGATGATCTCCCCGGCTTCCAGGAAGGCCAGTTGCGTGGCCATCTGGAAGGCTTTCTGGCCAGGGCGCAGGTAGGGCGAGAGTTTCAGGAGGCGCTGTTCAGGATCGAACTGGCGCAGGGCATCCCCTTGGCTTTTTGCGTCTTCGGCCTCCTGCACCACATGTACGCCGTGTTGCTGGCGCAGGCGCTCTTCCAGGCCGTCCAACGGATTGCCGAGCTTCAACCGCCAGGCGTCGAAGGCGCGCTCGGCCTGGGTGTCGATGGCGTCGATGTAATTGTGCCGGTCATAGAAAAAGTCGCGCACCTCTTCATAGGGCATGGGTTTCAGGAGTAGCGCGCCCTCGCCCTGCGCCTGCCCCAAGCGCGCCGCCAACATGGTCTCGCGCTCCTGGATTTCCCGTTGGCGGCGTCCCAGGCGAATCAGCATCCGGGCAACGCCCGGCATGTGGGCGGCCATTTCCTCCATTTCGGCAAGCGACACCGCCTCTTCCGCCAGCGTTTCGCTGAAAAGCTCCTTCAAGCCCGCCAGCAGACGCACCTCGTCGTCTTCGGAAAACCGCTGGACATCGACGCCGAACACGCCATTGAGCCGCAAGAGCACCGCAACCGTGAGCGGCCGCTGGTTCTGCTCCAACTGGTTGAGATAACTGGGCGAAAGCTCCAGCGCGCGCGCCAACGCCACCTGCGTCAGGCCGCGCTCTTCCCGAAAACGCTTCAGCCGCATGCCAATGAAACTCTTGCGCATCCCCTGTTTCCTCCGTTTTTCCCTCCATTTGGGCGTCTGTTCATTTGCAAGATTTGCAAAATCTCCGGATCGCCTTTGCAATCCTACGCCATTTTAGTGCTTACGGGCAAATTCATTGCTGTGTATATTGCGAATCCTGCCGGAGAGGACGGACGAAATCCGTCCTGGAAGGTTTTGTTTTTCCGGTAACGCAACCCTGGGGCAGCACAAAATTTTCAACTCCTGCGGGAATCATCATGACATTACGCACACATCTTCTTGGTTTTCCGCGCATGGGCGAAAACCGTGAACTCAAATTCGCGCTGGAACGCCACTGGCGGGGTGAAATTGGCGCGGACGAACTGGAAAAGACCGGATACGACCTGCGCGTCCGGCATTGGGAGCTGCAACGCGCGGCGGGTCTGGATTTCGTCACGGTCGGGGATTTTGCCTTCTATGACCAGATGGCAAACCACATCCAGTTGCTGGGTTGCGAACCCGCGCGTTTTGGCTTTTTGGGCGATGAACCCGAACTTTCCCGCTACTTCACCCTGGCGCGCGGCGTGGCGCGGGAAGGAGACGAAAAGTCCCGTCCGGCGCTGGAGATGACCAAGTGGTTCGATACCAACTATCACTACCTGGTGCCGGAATTTTCCGCCGACACGAACTTTGCCCTTGCCAGCGAACGGATTTTTACCGAACTGGCCGAGGCCAGGCGCCTGGGGCATCCCGTCAAGGCCGTATTGATTGGGCCGCTGACCTTTTTGTGGTTGGGCAAGGAAAAGACGCCCGGGTTTTCCCGGCTCGATCTTCTGGAAAAGCTCCTGCCCGTCTATCGCAAAATCCTTGCGCGCCTCTGTGCCGAGGGCGCGGATTGGGTGCAAATCGACGAGCCGATTCTCGGCCTGGATTTGCCTTCTTCCTGGCAGCAGGCGTTTGAACCCGCCTATCACCGGCTTGCCAGCGCGAACGCGCAGGTATTGCTGGCGACCTATTTTTCGCCGTTGAAGGAGAACTTCAATCTTGCCTGTCGCCTGCCGGTTGCCGGATTGCACATCGACGCCGTGCGCGCGCCGGAAGACGCGCTCACGGCGGCGGACTGGCTGCCCGCGCACCGGGTGCTCTCGCTGGGGTTGATCGATGGGCGCAACGTCTGGCGCGCCGATCTGGATCGGATCTTGGATTTCCTGCGCTTCGAGCGTTTTGCGAAATTGCGCGAAATCTGGCTTGCGCCGTCCTGTTCGCTCTTGCATGTGCCGTTTTGCGCGGCGGCGGAAAAGGCGCTGGATGGGCAATTGCGTTCCTGGCTCAGTTTCGCGGTGGAAAAGTTGCAGGAATTGCAAGCGCTCAAGAACGCGGCGCAGGAAAACGTCGAGGGAGAGGCGCTGGCGGCGAGGTTCCCCCTGTTTGCCCAATCCCGCGCCGTCCGGCAAAGCCGCAAGGACAGCCCGCGCGTGCACGCTCCGGAAGTCGCGGCGCGTCTTGCCGCCTTGCCTGCCGACATCGACCGGCGAAAGTCGTCCTATCCCGTGCGCCGCGCGGCGCAGGACGCCCGGTTTTCCCTGCCGCTTTTGCCCACCACCACCATCGGTTCCTTTCCGCAGACCGCTGCGGTACGCGCCCTGCGCGCCGCCTTTCGCGGTGGAAAAACGAACCTGGCCGAGTACACGGCGGCGCTGCAAGAGAAGATTCGCGAGACGGTCGCGATCCAGGAAGAATTGGGGCTGGATGTGCTCGTGCATGGCGAGGCGGAACGTAACGACATGGTCGAATACTTCGGCGAGCAACTGGCCGGTTTTGCCTTCACCGCCAATGGCTGGGTGCAGTCCTACGGCTCGCGCTGCGTAAAGCCGCCGATCCTCTATGGCGACGTGTCGCGTCCCCGGCCGATGACGGTCGAATGGTCGCGTTTTGCCCAGGGACTTACCGAAAAACCGATGAAGGGGATGCTCACCGGGCCGGTCACGATCCTGCAATGGTCGTTCGTGCGCGACGACCAGCCGCGCGCCACGACCGCCGAGCAGATTGCGCTGGCCATCCGGGATGAGGTCGTCGACCTGGAAAAGGCGGGCATCGGCATCATCCAGATCGATGAACCCGCCATCCGCGAAGGCTTGCCGCCGCGCCGGGAATACTGGGGCGAATACCTGGCCTGGGCGACCCGCGTCTTTCGCGTCGCCGCTTCCGGCGTTCAAGACGCCACGCAGATTCATACCCACATGTGTTATTCGGAATTCCACGACATCCTGCCGGAAATCGCCAGCATGGACGCCGATGTCATCACCATCGAGACCAGCCGTTCCGACATGGAACTGCTGCGCGCCTTCGGCAACTTCCATTATCCGAACGCCATCGGCCCCGGCGTCTATGACATTCACTCGCCGCGCGTGCCGCCGGTTGCGGAAATCGAGGCCCTGCTGACCAAGGCCCTATCCGTGATCCCCGCCGAACGGCTCTGGGTCAACCCCGACTGCGGCCTGAAAACGCGCGACTGGCCGGAAACGAAAGCCGCGCTCGCCAACATGGTCGAGGCGGCGCGACGCTTGCGGGGAGGCGGGAAATGAAGCATTTCGTTCCTGACGAAGCACGCTTTTTCTTCTCCCTGCGTAGGCCACAGACTGGTTCCGCGCAGTGGAATGCGGCGAAG
>JAITEO010000121.1 GCA_031281985.1 Zoogloeaceae bacterium
ACGACCCGCCCGACTTGCAGGCGAAAGCTGTTGGAGCCTAAATCCACGGCGGCAATCGTTTCGTATTCCATGTACACGCCGAAAAATCAATGGGGAGGGGATTCTAGCACCCTGCCGGAGGCGCAAGCGGCAAAGCCCAGGGATGCGGGTGCGATTGAAAGTGAAGGAAACAAATGAAGCACAACTGCTTGCCGTCCCCTCGCGCCCTTGGGGGGAGAGGGTGGCCCGAAAGGGCCGGGTGAGGGAGCCATTCCACACAACTCATATTGCATAATTCTCGCGCATTTTTTCAACGCCTCTGACGAAGCTTTCGACTCTGGCGAAACCTTGCCAGAGCGTCTTGACGCCGGGTTCTCCATCGCCTTTTCGGGCAAGGAAGCCACCAAGCATGGCGATGCGGCGGATGACTTCGCGCAGGGTAGGCGTTTTCTTGGGTGGGGCCTTCTCGGCCAGCAACCAGGCGGCTTGCCATTCAAGCTGGTCGAACACTTCGCTGGCAGGCAGTTCAGGAGCAAGAAATCAGCGGCAGCCCTTCAGGGCTTCCGGTCTAACGTCAATACTATTTGGATATACATATTTGTGCCAAAACCTGTCACAAGGGACGGAGCAATCGCCAATCGCACCTCCACCTCGTCATTGCAGGCCCGTGGCAATCCAGAGGGCGCAAAGCGCCCTTGCGGGCGCACTGGATTGCCACGGCGCTGCGCGCCTCGCAATTTCAGGCCGGGGTCTCAACCTTCGCACCGCCCTGAAGGGCGGGGTTTCAAACCGGAGTCAGTTTTACGATGAACCCGCCCCAGCCGTACCAGGTGGGCCAGCCGCCAGGCGACGACCAAGTGTCGTGTGCGTACAACAGTGAAATGTAAAGAGAATAGTTTTTATTTGCATTCATATTTATAAATGAAGTAAAAATACCGCGTGTCATCCCAGAGGTCCACAGACCCGGTTTGGCGAACTGTCAATCAACCCAGCATGGAGCCGATATGTCTTCAAACCACCCCGCTGTCTTTACTCCCCCCCCCGCGCACACAATTCTCATTAAAACCACTCTATCGTAACCTGTGCTGGGCGCTGTTCGGCATGGCGGTCGCCTTGCCCACGGCCGCGCAGGAAACGGTCCTGCAGGAAGTGCACGTCATCGGCACTGCCGAGGAAACCCTGAAGCAGATGACCGGTGTTTCGATCATCACCAGCGAGGATATCGAAAAACGCCCGCCCGCCAATGATCTGTCGGAAATCCTGGCGACCCAGCCCGGCGTCAGCCTTTCCGGCGCCAGTTCGGTCGGCGCCTACGGCAACCAGCGCGAAATCGACCTGCGCGGCATGGGCGCGGAAAACACCATGATCCTGATCGACGGCAAGCCCGTGAATTCGCGCCAGGGCGCGATCACGCGCCGCACCCGCGACCGCGACACCGGCGGCGACACCAACTGGGTACCGGTCGACCAGATCGAGCGCGTCGAGGTCATTCGCGGCCCGGCGGCGGCGCGTTACGGTTCCGGCGCCTCTGGCGGTGTTATCAACATCATCACCAAACGGCCCTCCGACAAACTTTCCGGCTCCATCACGGCCTATTTGAGCAGGCCGGAGGACGAACTGGAAGGCAATGGCACGCGCCGCCTGGGCTTCAACGTTTCCGGACCGATCTCCGAAAAACTCTCCTTCCGCGTGTACGGCAACGTCGCCAAGACCGACGGCGACAAGCCCACGATCAACGGCGTAAATGACGACGGCTCGCCCTCCTGGTTCGCCGGCAAGGAAGGCCGCCGCAACCGCGACATCAAGGGCCTGCTGCGCTGGGACCTCACGCCCAGCCAGGTGCTGGAATTCGAGGGCGGATTTTCCCGCCAGGGCAATATCTTCGCCGGGGAATCCGCCAACATGGAGCCTTCCGCCGAAATGAAGGAGTGGGCTGGAAAAGGCAAGGAAACCCGCCGCGTCTATCGCCAAACCGCCTCCATCACGCATCGTGCCAAATGGGACGGACTGGGCAACTCGCGCATCACCTTGCAGTACGAAAATTCCCGCACCCTCAACTGCCGCCAGGCGTCAGGCAGTCGGCCCGAAGGCAAGTGCAGTTCCGCGGGCGGCACCGAGGGTGCGCAGGGAACCCAGCGGTCCGATCAGGATAATTACTTCCTGGACGGCGAACTGAACATGCCGCTCAAACTGGGCGGCCTCGACCAGGTGATGACCGTCGGCTTCGAATACCGCCGCCAGAAACTGGAGGACAACAACGCCCTGCTCACGGACAGTCAGACAGACAAGATGAAACCAGTCGAAATGAAGAACAACACCAAGGCCGTCTTCGTGGAAGACAACATCGCCGTCAACGACGCCTTTCTCCTGACGCCCGGCGTCCGTCTGGATCATCACAGCCAGTTCGGCAGCAACTGGAGTCCCAGCTTGAACGCGAGCTACGAACTGGGCAGCGGCTTCACCCTCAAGAGCGGCATCGCGCGCACTTTCAAGGCGCCCAACCCCTACCAGGTCTCGCCGAGCTATTCCTCCAGCCTGGGCGGCACGTGCCCGCCTGGCTGGCCGCGGGACTATTGCACCATTCGCGGCAACCCCGACCTGAAGCCGGAAATCAGCGTGAACAAGGAAATCGGCCTGTCCTGGGACAACCTGCGCGGAGCCAACGGCAGCCTGACCTATTTCCGCAACGACTACAAGAACCGGGTCGTCGCCGAAGCGCCCGACGTAAACGACCCGGTCGATCTTAAATGGAGGAACTCGGGCAAGGTGCTGGTGCACGGCGTCGAGGGCAGCCTCACCCTGCCCCTCCTGGGTACGAACGGAAACACGCTCCGGCTGATCAACAACCTGACCTGGATGATCAAGAACCATGAAAAGGAAACCGACCAGCCCATTTCCATCTTTCCGAAGTACACGCTCAACAGCACTTTGCAATGGCGCGTTTCCGAGCAGTTCAACGTGCAGTTGACCGGCACGTTCTACGGCCGCCGCAAGCCGCGCACGGTGAGTTACCACGGCTACCAGATGGTCGGCGCCGCGGTGCAGGAACGCGGTCCCTACGCGCTCTTCGGTCTCAACGGCACCTATGAGTTCAGCAAGGGGCATCGGCTGGGCTTTGGCATCACCAACCTGTTAGACAAGGAAGTCAAGCGCGCCGATCGTCTGTCGGCGGGCAATAGCGCGCACGTCGTCGCCGGCACCACAGTGGTTGACACCGGCGCCGGCGCCAAGACCTACAACGAACCGGGACGCGCCTATTACATCACCTATACCGTCCCGTTCTGAAGCAGATCGATTCGATGCCGACCATGTATGGCGGTCCAATCTTCCGGAACGCCGAGAAAAGGCGGAAAGGCTCCGGATTGCCGCGGGTCCGCGGCCCTCGCAACGACGACCCAGCCCGCCATTCGGGAGAGGGCCGGGTCGCGCGTTACGCGACCTGTCTTTCTCCCTTCACCTCTTGAAAGGAAGCACAATGAAACTCAGGACACTCTCACAAATCTTTTGCGCCGGAATCGCGGCCATCGGCCTTTGCTCGGCAGAAGCGCACGAACTCTGGCTGGAACAGCCGGAAGGCGAAAACGCCATCCTCCGGTTTGGCGAATTCGGGGAAAACCTCCGGGAAACCTCCCCCGGGCTTCTCGATAATTTCGGCGCGCCCACGGCAAAACTGCTGGCGAAAGGCAAGGCCAAACCGCTGGCGCTGACCAAGACCGCGGCGGGCTTTTCCGCGCCCGTCCGGCTCGCGCCGGGGGAAAGCCTGATCGCCGAGTTTGTCCGCCTTCCGATCCGCACCGCCGCGCGGGAGGGAAGACCCGGCGACGGGGCGGCGCAGCAGGGAAGGCGCGAAGGAAGAACCAGCGATGGGGCGAGGCCGCAGCAGCGAAGCTGGAATCGGCCCGCCGCGCGCCTCATCACGAATTTTGCCGCCCTGACGCCCGAACTGACACTGGACATCGTGCCGACCGGAAAACCTGGCGCGTTCAAGGTCACGTTCAAGGGAAAACCACTGCCCGGGGCAAGCGTCGAGATTTCCGTGCAATCCGGTTGGAGCAAAAAAGCGCGCGCCAGCGACAACGGCCAGGTGTCGTTCGATCTGCCCTGGCAAGGGCAATACGTGCTGAGCGTCAGCCACACCGACCGTACGCCAGGCGAGCGCGAGGGGGAAAAATACGATGCCGTCAACCATGCGACGACATTGACCCTGGTGCAGCCCGCCGGCATCGCGCCGCTTCCCGCCGGCCCGAAGGCCAGGCCGAATCCGGGGAGACAGGCGCGCTAGTGTAGTGCCGCGTAGGCTTGCCATTGCTGGCTTTTTGTGGGGGCGGCATCCTGCCGCCCTCCAGGCTGCCAGGGCGGCAGGATGCCGCCCCCATCAACCCATCCCCAACCCTCCCCTTGTGCCGCGCTTCATTTGGGAAGGATTATTCATATGGCATCCTCCACTTTTAATCACACCCGTTTCACAGGATCAATTTGCATTTTTAACCCAAGAAGGATCGAACACATGGCGGAACAAATACAAGGTAATAGAGGCGCGGGGCCGCTGGCGCCGTGCCGGGAAACGCGGGCGACGATCCTGGTACGCGTCGTCGTCGGCCTGCTGGGCAGTTACGCCGTCACCTGGTTCGTGGCGGCGGCACTCACCACCGCGGCGTCGGGCGCTTCCCCGCAGGGAAGAGGCACCCTGGGCCAGATGATCGGGCCGCTGGTCTATGCCGCAGCCGTGATCTGGGCCTTCTCGGTCCGTCGGCTGCGCGTCGCGGTCGTCGGGATCGCCCTCGCGGCGATCGTCGCCGCGCTGCTCTGGTGGATACTGGGAGACGCGCGATGAGGAACATGGGGCTGCGCCAGTCGATGAGCTGGCTGCACGGCTGGTCGGGGCTGCTGCTCGGCTGGCTGTGCTATGCGATCTTCCTGACCGGCACCACGGCGTACTTCCGCCAGGAGATCACTTCCTGGATGCGGCCGGAAGCGGTTCCCTCCGCCTCCGTCACCACCGAAGAGGCCGCCCGCGTCGCGCTCGCCAGGCTGCAAACCCTCGCGCCAAGGGCTGGCCAGTGGCGCGTGGAACTGCCCGACGATCGCTGGAACGATCTGCGGATCGCCTGGCAGATGCCGGGCGAGAGCGGTCGCGGTAGGCCACGCGCGGCGGAGGCGCCCATCCAGGACGCCCGGCCGCGCGCGCGGGGCGCCGATCGAGGCGGCGGCGCCCGGCGCGACGGTCCGGAGGGCGTCGCCGGAGCGCCGTCTTCCGGCGGGGAAAGCGCCGCGCCGCGCGCCGCGGCGAGTGCCGCGCCGGGCGCTCCGGCGGCGGGCGCGAGCCGGGGCGGCGGTGGCGGTCGGCGCGGCGGCCAGATGACGACGCTCGATCCGGTCACCAGCGAAATCGTCAAGCCGCGCGAAACC
>JAITEO010000139.1 GCA_031281985.1 Zoogloeaceae bacterium
AAGCTGCCGTCCGACACGGACGGGACGGCGCTGTGGAACTGGCTGAGGTTTTTGGATGTCCGCAAGGAGGAGGAATTGAAGATGTTGACGAGGAATCCCGAAGTTGGAAAGGCAGCCGCCAAGCTGATGGCGCTGTCGGAAGACGAAGAGGCAAGGCTGATCGCGGAATCCCGCGAAAAACTGCGCCGAGACATTTCCGCCGCCGAACACGCGGCCAGGAAGGAAGGCCGGGAGAAAGGCAGGGAGGAAGGCAAGGAGGAAGCGCAACTTGTCATTGCCCGGAGGGCGCTGGGACAAGGAATGTCGCTGGAAACGGTGATGGCGATTACGGGGCTTTCCCAATCCGACATTCTCCTGCTGCAATCCGAAGCGCACACGAAGCATTGACCTGCCTGTCCCGGATGATGAATGGCGTGACCGACACGAGCTGTGGGCGAACCGCGCACGAGGGAGAATGTTGCGCGCTGCGACTTTCCGGCAACGTGTTGGGCGAAGCCATCGGGGCCGATGGCACGATGGTAACGCTGGAATACCTTGCGCCGTGGCTCCATGACGCGAAGACGAGGGCTGAATTCACGGAACGGATCGAGATCGACACACCTTCCATTCCCGTAGCGCGCAACGCGCGCGCCCTGTCTTCTGTCTTCTGTCTTCTGTCTCCTGTCTCCTGATCCCTGACCCCCCATGGAACGTTTCTTTCCCGTCTTTCGCGCCCTGGGGCTGTTGCTGTCCATGTTTTCGCTCACCCTGCTGATTCCCCTGGCGTTTGCGCATATCCTGGGGGATGGCGCGGAATCGGCCTATGACATCGCCTTTTCGCTACCCTGGGTAGCGGCTTGGCGCTCTGGTGCGTCACCCGGAAATTCCGGCGCGACCTGAATGTGCGCGACGGCTTTTTGCTGGTGGTGCTGGCCTGGTCGGTACTGCCGCTGTTTGCCGCCATTCCGATCTACACCCAGCTCGGCATCGGTTTCACCCACGCCTATTTCGAGGCCGTCTCCAGCCTCACCGCCACCGGCGCGACGACGCTGGCGCAAATCGACAACCTGCCGCCTTCCATCAACCTCTGGCGGCACCTGACCATCTGGATGGGCGGCATGGGGCTGATCGTGCTGGCGGTCGCCATCCTCCCCATGCTCGGCATCGGCGGCCGGCAGATGTTCAAGGCCGAAATCCCCAGCCCGATGAAGGACACCAAGCTCACGCCCAGAATCGCCCAGACCGCCAAGGGACTGTGGCTGGTGTATGTGGGCATCACCTCGCTGTGCGCCCTCGCCTATCACCAGGCGGGCATGAGCATTTTCGACGCGCTCTGCCACGCTTTTTCCACCATCTCCCTGGGCGGCTTTTCCACGCATGACGCCAATTTCGCCTACTGGAACTCCCCGAAAATCGAAGGAATCGCCATTTTCTTCATGCTCATCGCCGGGATGAACTTCTCCACCCACTACATCGCCCTGACCGGACGCGACCTGCGCACCTACCTGCGCGACCCGGAAATCCTCTGGTTCCTCGGCGTGCTCCTGGCAAGCGTACTGCTGATCACCTTCTATCTCTGGGGCTTCCAGGTTTATGACACCAGCACCAACACGTTGCGCCATGCCGCTTTCAACCTCATTTCCATCGCCACCACCGCCGGATTCACCAATGCCGATTACAGCCAGTGGCCATTTTTCGCGCCCCTGTGGATGCTCTTCCTGTGCAGCTTCGTCTCCTGTTCCGGCTCGACGGGCGGCGGCATCAAGATGATGCGCGCGGTGTTGCTCTACAAGCAGGTGTACCGCGAACTGTTGCGCGCCATGCACCCCAACGCCGTGCATCCGGTCAAGCTCGGCGGGCATTCGGTGCCGCAGAACATGCTCTTCGCCGTCCTGGCGTTCAGCTTCATCTACATGGTCAGCCTGGTGGCGATCACCCTGACCCTTTCCTTTTCCGGCCTGGACATCGTCACCGCCTTTTCCGCCGCGGTCGCCAGCCTCAACAACACCGGCCCCGGCCTGGGACAGGTCGGCCCCGGCGGCAACTACGCCGCGCTGAACGACCCGCAAATCTGGATCTGCACCTTCGCCATGCTGCTGGGACGGCTGGAAATCTTCACCCTGCTGGTAGTGCTGACGCCCGCGTTCTGGAAGAAGTGATCGGTTCAGGGATCAGGTATCAGGAATCAGGGATCGGAACGGAAGCAATCATGCGGGATGCGCAATCAATGAATACGGAAGAGAAGGCAAAAAAAGAGCGCTGCGGATGCGCCCTCTTCCGTCCTCTGTCCTCTGTCTTCTGTCTCCTGTCACCTGCCCCCCTGATCCGGCGCATCATTGGGCTGGCCTGGCCGTTTTTCGTTGCGCAGATTGCCAGCATCGGCATGACGGTGGTGGATACCCTGATCGTGGGGCATCATTCCACGGCGCACCTGGCTGCGGTGACGGTGAGCGGCAGTCTGTACATTACCCTGATCCTGGGCATGAGCGGCGTATTGATGGCGCTGGGGCCGATCATCGGCCAGCATTACGGCGCTGGACGCACACAAGCGATCGGCGCGGACATCCGCGAAGGGTTCTGGCTGGCGTTCCTCCTTTCTGTCATCGGCATGGGGCTGCTGGCCTTTCCGCGTTTCCTGCTGGCCCCCGCGCATCTTGCGCCGGAAATCGAGGTCATCGCGGTCGACTACCTGCGCCTCTTGGCCCTGTCCCTGCCCGCGCTCCTGGGGTTTCGCGTGTTCCAGGCCACCGCCAACGCCCTGGGGTTTCCCGCGCCGCTGATGTATATCGGCCTCCTGGAGACGCTGGCGCACGCCGTCATCGCCTGGGCGCTGGTGGGCGGACATGGCGGCCTGCCGGTTCTGGGCGCGCGCGGGGCGGCGTTGTCGCAGATTCTGGTCAACTGGGTGAGTCTGTGTCTTGCGCTGTATCTCCTGGCGCGCCACCGGCGCTTTCTCCCGTTTGCCGCCTTTTCCCGCTTCACCCTGCCGCACTGGGACGCTCAACGCGCCCTGCTGCGCCTGGGCGTGCCGATGGGCTGTTCCTACCTCGTCGAGGTCAGCGCCTTTACCCTGATGGCGTTCTTCATTGCCCGCCTGGGCGCGGAAGCGGTCAGCGCCTACCGCATCGCCGCCAACATCTCCGCCGTGACCTACATGCTGCCGCTGGCGCTGGCAACGGCAACCGCCGCCCTCGCCGCCCAGGCCATCGGCGCGCGCGACATGGCGCTGGCGCGACGCGCCATATGCGCCGGACAGATGGTCGGCGTCCTTGCCGCGCTGATCGTCGCCACCCTGCTCTACAACCTGCGCGTCCCCATCGCCCGGCTCTCGAATCCCGACCTCCAGGTCGCCATGATGGCGGCGGGCATGATGATCTATATCGCCGCCTACCAGTTTTTCGACGCCATCCAGACCATCGCCGCCTTCGCGCTGCGCGCCTCCAAAATCAGCTTTGTTCCGCTGTGCATACACCTGTGCTGCTTTTGGGGACTGGGGCTGGGGCTGGGCTATTGGCTGGCCTTTTGTGCGCCCAACCCACAGGGCGCGGCCGGATTCTGGCAGGCGCTCGTCGCCGCCACCATCGCCGCCGCCCTGCTGCTGGGCGGCCTGTTGCTCGTCGTGATGCGGGCATGGAAAACGGACGACGGACACGAACGAAAAATACGGGAGACGAAATGAGCCTTTGCAGCCTGCCGCAACGCTCCGGCAAATGGTATGCGCAAATCATCCGCTCGCCCACATGCCCCCTGCTCCTTTCCGGCCTGTGCGCCCTCGGCCTGGCGCTGGCCTTGCGTCATGGATGGGTGGAATCCGCGGAAATGGGCCTCTGGTGCAGAGAGGCAAGCGACTGGCGCTGCGTTTTGCGTCAGGGCGTCATCGAGAGCTTCCTCCACAACCGCCTGGGCATCCTGAGCGCTGCCGCCGCGCTCCTCGCGCTCGGACTGCGCTCGAGACGCCTGGCCTGGGTGGGTTGGATAGGCGGCATCATGGGACTGGCGCTCTATTGCGTCGAAGCCTCCGCCTTTGCCGCATTGCTGGCCTTGTTGATCATTGCAAACGTCAAAAAGTAAGAAACCACTTTTTGCCGGGTTATCTTGGGGTTTGAAACCAGGCGAAGCCTGGCTTCAAACCGTGTAAACCCAACGCAAAACCAGCGCGGTCTTGGGGTTCTCGTAGGGGCGCACTGCGTGCGCCCGCAAACCTTAACGCCGCGTGACGGCCAACGGGCGCACGCAGTGCGCCCCTACGGGATCGTGCAGATGGGTAGTGGGTTCCCTTGCCTTTACCCAAAAAAGGGCAAGCTCCGCTTGCCCTTTTTTGCTGACTGAACCGGCAAAAAGTGGGTTCTTACTTTTTGACGCTTCCAAAAAGTAGGTTTCTACTTTTTGCCGTCACGTAATAGTGGGCTGTAGCCGGAGAGGGACTGGATTTTCTGGGCGGTCTGTTGGGCGATGTCGCGGGTTGGGTAGGGGCCCATTTGCAGGCGGTACAGATTGTCGAGGTACTGAATGTGCATAGGGTCGGCAGGCCAGTCGGTTTCGCGCAGCAGGTGGTTTTTCAGGTTTTCGGCGTTCTCGAAAAGGGAAAACGCGCCCAGTTGCAGATAAAAACCAGCGGGCGGCGGCGCAAGGTCTTCCTCTTGCGAGAGCGTGCGCGACAGGGCGTCGAGTTCGCTGCTGTCGCGGATGGGTTCGGCGGCGGCGGCAGGCGCGGCGGGTGCGGCGGCGATTACGGGTGGCGCGGGTGGCGCGGGCAGGGATTTGCCGGGGAGGATGCTTTCCACGATGACCCGGCCGCTGCCGGCGTTGAGGTAGCCGAGCTTGTAGGCCGCCGTGTAGGAAAGGTCCATGATGCGTCCCGCGTGGAAGGGGCCGCGATCATTTACCCGCACCACCACGCTCTTGCCGTTCGCGGGGTTGGTGACGCGGGCGTAGGAGGGAAGGGCCAGCGTGGGATGCGCGGCGGTCATGCCGAACATGTCGTAGGTTTCGCCGATGGAGGTCTTCTGGCCGTGGAATTTCTTCCCGTACCAACTGGCGATGCCTTCCTGGCGAAAAGCCTTGATTTGCGTCTGCGGCGTATATTTCTTGCCGAGCACGGTATAGGGCTTGTTCGCGCCGCGATGCAGCGGTTCCTGGCGCGGCACGGCGTCGGGGATGCGCTCCAGATCGGCGGGAATCTCGCTGCCGGGGCCGTCGTCCTTGTAATAGCCGCCGCCCTGCGGGGCGGGGACGGTCTTCGTCGTCTTCTCCGCCGGCGGAATGGACGGACGATAGGGCGCAAAACAGGCAGAAAGCAAAAGGCAGAATGCGCAGAGGAAGAAGGAAGGGAATTTCATTTTTTCACCAGCATCCGGTGGGTATGTATGCTCATCAGTATGCCAATGCCCAGCGTCAGCGTCACCAGCGCCGTGCCGCCGTAGCTGATGAAGGGCAGGGGCACGCCGACCACGGGCAGGATGCCGGAAACCATGCCCATATTGACGAAGGCGTAGAGGAACAGAATCAGCGAAATGGCGGCGGCCAACAAGCGGGAAAACAGGGTGGGCGCGGCGGCGGCGATCATCAGGCCGCGTCCGACCAGGGCGAGGAACAGGAGCAGCAGCAGCCCGCCGCCCAGCAAGCCCCATTCTTCGGAGAGCACGGCGAAGATGAAGTCGGTATGCTTTTCCGGGATGAATTCCAGTTGGGTCTGGGTGCCCTTCAGCCAGCCCTTGCCGAAGACGCCGCCCGAACCGATGGCGATGGAAGACTGGATGATGTGATAGCCCGCGCCCAGCGGGTCGGAGCCGGGATCGAGCAGGGTGAGCACGCGCCGGCGCTGGTAGTCGTGCATCACGAAGTTCCAGAGGAGCGGCAGGGCGGCGATGGCGGAAAGCGCCGCGCCCAGCATGATTTTCCACGGCAGACCGGCAAAGAAGATGACAAAGAAACCCGCCGCGCCCACCAGGAGCGAAGTGCCCAGATCCGGCTGTTTCAGAATCAGCAGGGTAGGCAACAGCAAGATGCACAGGGCGATGGCGAAATGCCGAAGTTTCAATTCCGCTTCGCATTTGTGGAAGAACCAGGCCAGCATCAGGGGCATGGCGATTTTCATGATTTCCGACGGCTGGATATTCACCACGCCCAACGACAGCCAGCGGCGGGAGCCGTTCGCGGTCACGCCGAACAGGGCGACGCCTATCAGCAGGGCCAGACCGGCGAAATAGAAGAGCGGCGCATACCGCATGATTTTCTGCGGCGCGGCCTGCGCGACGGCCAGCATGATCGCCAGCGCGATCAGCATGTTGATGATCTGCCGATCCAACCGGCCAACGCCCACGGAATGCGTGGCGGAATAGACCGTGACCAGCCCCACGCCCATGAGCAAGAGGACGATGATGAAGAGCGGCATGTCCAGATGGGCGCGGATGCGGAGGAACTGGCGTCTAAGGTAGAACAGCATGTTGCGCTCCAGCGGGCGAAAGGATGGGCGGCGCGGCGTCAAGCGCGCCTTCGTCGGCGCTGGCGGCCACCTCCGGCGCGGGGCCTGCGGAATCCTTGCCCAGCAGATAGTAATCGAAAACCTGGCGCGCGATGGGCGCGGCGGATTGCGAGCCGAAGCCGCCGTTTTCCACCAGCACCGCCACGACGATGCGCGGCTCTTCCAGCGGCGCGAAGGCCACGAACCAGGAGTGATCGCGCAGGCGTTCCTTGCTCCGTCCCGCGTACCGCTGTCCCTTGAGACTGTACACCTGCGCCGTGCCGGTCTTGCCGCCAGAGGTATAGGGCGCGTTCGCAAAAGCGCGCGCCCCGGTGCCTTCCCGGTTTACCCCCGCCATTGCGCGCTTGATGAAATCGACATGCTCCGGATTCAGGGGAATCTGGCGCGCGGGCGCGGCGCTCACCTTGCGCGCCGCGCCCGTGCCGGATTCGGTGACGGCATCGACGAGATGCGGGGGGAAGACGCGGCCATAGTTGAGCACATTGGCCAGCGCGTGCGCCATTTGCAGCGGCGTGTAGGCGTTGTAGCCCTGGCCGATGCCGACGGAAATGGTTTCCCCGGCATACCATTTCTGTTGTTCGCGGGATTTGAAGCGGCGCGCCTTCCATTCCGGCGAGGGCAACACGCCCTCGCTTTCGCCGGGAATGTCGATGCCGGTACGCGCGCCCAGGCCGATTTCGCCCATGAAGCGGGCAATGGCGTCGATGCCGAGGTCATTGGCGAGATGGTAGTAGTAGGTGTTGCAGGAAACGATGATGGATTTTTCCATATCCACGCTGCCGTGCCCGCCCGCCTTGTCGTCCATGAAGAGACGCCCGCCGAAGCTGAAGAATCCCGGATCGGAGATGGTGTAGCTGGCCTTGCGCCGCCCCTGGCTCAAGGCGGCCAGCGCCATCAGCGGCTTGAAGGTGGAACCCGGCGGATAGGCGCTGTAGATGGCGCGATTCAACATGGGCTTGTCCGGGTTGGCGTTGAGTTCATCCCAATCGTCGAAGCGGATGCCATCGACGAACAGGTTGGGATCGAAGGCGGGGTTGGAAACCAGCGCCAACACCGCGCCGTCGCGCGGATCGAGCGCCACCAGCGCGCCCCGGCGCTGGCCAAAGGCGGCTTCGGCGGTCTTTTGCAGGGCGGCGTCCAGGGTGAGGACGAGGTTGTTGCCGGGAACCGGCGCGGTGTGGGAGAGTACACGCACGGCGCGTCCCGCGGCGTCGACCTCGATCTGCTCGTAGCCGGTGACGCCGTGCAGTTCCAGTTCGTATTCCTTTTCCAGCCCGATCTTGCCGATGAGCGTCGTGCCCTTGTAATTGATGTTCCGATCCGGATGTTCGGCGGCTTCCTGTTCGAGCCAGGCCAAATCGTTGTCGTTGATGCGGCTGATGTAGCCAATGGCGTGCGCGGCCAGCGCGCCTTCCGGGTATTGGCGGAAAAGCCGCGCCTTCACGTCCACGCCGGGGAAGAGGTAGCGGCGGGCGGTGAAGCGGGCGACTTCCTCATCCGTGAGGCGGGTGCGGATAGGGATGGATTCAAAGGTCTTGGCCTCTTCCAGCAGACGCTTGAAGCGCCGCCGGTCCTTGGCCTGGATGTCGATGAGTTCGGAGAGCGCGTCGATGGTGGCTTCCAGATCGCGCGTCTGGTCGGGCGTGATTTCAAGGGTGAAGGCGGAATAATTGCGCGCCAGCACCACGCCATTGCGATCCGTGATGTTGCCCCGGTTGGGGGTGATGGGCGAGAGCGAAATGCGGTTGCTCTCGGCGCGGGTGGAATAGTAGTCGTGCAGGAAGACCTGGAGGTAGGCCAAGCGGGCAAAGAGCGCGCCAAAGAGCAGGAAGACGCCGAGCACGGCAAACAGGAGACGGCGGCGAAATTGCGTCAGTTCCTGCTGGCTGTGCTGAAAGTCATTCATGTTCCGGTTCATATGGGAC
This sequence comes from Zoogloeaceae bacterium, assembly GCA_031281985.1. Taxonomy (GTDB): domain Bacteria; phylum Pseudomonadota; class Gammaproteobacteria; order Burkholderiales; family Rhodocyclaceae; genus Azovibrio. The sequence goes on from JAITEO010000139.1 coordinate 8,389, forward strand.
GATTGTCGTCGCGTTCGTCGGGACGATACTGCGGCGCGATCAGGAGAAAGGCGACCGGCATCCAGAGCAGCGCGGCCACGAGCGGCGAAATGAATTCGCGCCAGCCGGGAAAATCACTGCCCGCCACGAGCCGGATGAGGATCTGGACTGCCGTCACGCCAAAAAACAGCGGCAACACATGCAGGGACTGCTGTTTCAGGGGAAACTGAAGGATGCGCCGGGAAAGGCTGGCGGCGGCATAGTGGAGCAACACATACGCCAGCGCGTGCTGCCCAAGCGCCGCGCCATTGGCGACATCCATGACGAGACCCAGCGAGAACGCGTAGCCCATGCCGAAGATGCGCCACTCGCGCATGCTCCAGAAACAGAGCGCCAGCATCACCCAGTCGGGCATGAACACCCATTGCCGGGTAGGCAGGAGATTCAAGAACAGGGCAAGCAACAGGCTGATAAGAATGAACCAGGGACGGGCGGGGCGCAGGATGCGAACGGTTTGCGGCGAGGCGTTCATGGCGAGGGACTCACGGATTGGCGGCGCGTCCGGCGCGTGTCCGGCGGCGGGGGACGGGCGCGTTTTGCCCGGCGTTCTCTTTTGCCTCGGGCGGACGCGGCTCCATGTCCGGGCGGTAATCCAGCGCCATGACCATGCCGTGACTTTCCACGGCGGCGCGGGGAACGACGAGGATGCGGGCAAAGGCATAGGCGCTGTCGCGCTCGACCTGCGTTACCGTGGCTACCGGAAAACCGGAAGGATAGATGCCGTCCAGGCCGGAAGTGACCAGCTCGTCGCCGACTTCGACGTCGGCATTGACCGGCATGTGGCGCAGTTCCATCTGGCCGTTGCCCAGGCCGAAAGTGACCGAGCGTTGTCCGGTGCGCAGAATCTGCACCGGTACGGCCTGATCCTTGTCCGTGAGCAGGGTGACTTCGGCGGAAAAGGGAAAGACCTGCGTGACCTGGCCGATGATGCCCGCGTCGTCGATGACTGGCTGCCCCTGTCGCAAGCCGTGCTGCATGCCCTTGTCCAGATAGACGCGGCGCGAGAAGGGATCGCGCGCGGCATAGAGGATGCTGGCCGCCTGTCCGCTCACCCGATCGCGTTCGCGCAGCGCCAGGAGGCGGCGCAGGTGGGCGTTTTCGGCTTCCAGTTGCGCCAGCCGCGCCAGATCCGGAGCCGCACGCAGGCGGGCGGCCTGGTGCGCGCGATTGTCTTCGCGCAAGGCGTTTATCGTGCGAAAGTAATCCATGCCGTCGGAAGCCAGGCGCAGCGGCGATTGCGCCATGCGCTGCAAGGGGTCGGTGACGATGGAAATGCCCTGGCGCAGCAGGCCCAGCGCGTGAAAGCGCATGTCCAGCACGAACAGCGCCACCGAAAGCGCGGCGTAGAAGATCAGCACCGCCAGCGGCGCTGGCCCGCGCCGGAAGAACGGCGGCGGCGTCTGCTCAAGCGCGGACACGATCCCGCATCCCGATAAGCGAACAGACGCGGCCGATCTTCATGCTCGATGACGGTTCAGACAGGCGAGACCGCGGTTCATTCCGTGGCGAAAATGGAATCGAGCTTGTCGATTTTTTCCAGCGCCAGGCCGCAACCACGCGCCACGCAGGTCAGCGGATTGTCGGCCACGATTACCGGCAGTCCGGTTTCTTCCATCAGCAGGCGATCCAGATCGCGCAGCAACGCGCCGCCGCCGGTCAGCACCATGCCGCGCTCGGCGATGTCCGCGCCCAGCTCCGGCGGCGTTCTTTCCAGCGCCAGCTTGATGGCGGTGACGATTTGGGAGAGCGCCTCCACCAGGGCTTCCATGGTCTCGTTGGAAGAAATGGTGAATTTCCGGGGAATGCCCTCGGCCTTGTTGATGCCGGAGACTTCCATTTCCCGCACTTCCTTGCTGGGAAAGGCGGAGCCGATGGTCTTCTTGATGTTTTCGGCGGTATTTTCGCCAATCAACATGCCGTAGTTGCGGCTGATGTAATTGATGATGGCTTCGTCCAGCTTGTCGCCGCCGACGCGCACCGAGCCGGAATAGACCATGCCGCCCAGCGAAATGATGCCCACCTCGGTCGTGCCGCCGCCAATATCGACCACCATGGAGCCGGTCGCTTCCGCTACCGGCAAATCCGCGCCGATGGCGGCGGCCATCGGTTCCTCGATCAGATACACCTGGCTCGCCCCCGCGCCGATGGCGGATTCACGGATGGCGCGCCGCTCGACCTGGGTGGAGCCGGAAGGCACGCAGATGATGATGCGCGGCGAAGGCGCGATGATGCTGGGACGGTGCACCTTCTTGATGAACTGCTTCAACATCTGTTCGGTAACGGTGAAATCGGCGATCACGCCATCCTTCATCGGACGGATGACGGTGATGGCGCCCGGCGCCTTGCCCAGCATTTCCTTGGCTTCCCGCCCGACCGCCTGGATGGTTTTCTTGACATTGGGACCGCCATCCGTCCGCAAGGCGACCACGGAAGGCTCATCCAGCACGATCCCCTGATCGCGAACGTAGATCAGGGTGTTGGCGGTGCCCAGATCGATGGCAAGGTCCTTGGAAAAATAACTACGAAAAAGGCCAAACATAGCGTTCAAATCCTGCACGGAAAAAAGCACCCTGCGGGTGCGGAAAATAAGGCTTTCCATGATACCTTATAATGTTTTCGACGCATAACGCTTTTATGCGCCGCTTTTTGAAATCTGCCGATTTTGAGAACGGAATCCTCATGCCGCTCACCCTCCCCGAAGTCCAGCGCATCGCCCACCTCGCCCGCCTCGAGGTAAACGAAACCGAGGCCGAAACCGCCCGCGGGCAACTAAACGACATCTTCCAACTCATCGAAGCCATGCAATCCATAGACACCGCCGGCGTCGAGCCGATGGCGCACGCGCAGGACGTGCATCAGCGCCTGCGCGAAGACCAGGTGACGCATATAGACGCGAATGGCGAACTGCGCGACCGCTACCTGGCCAACGCTCCGGATGCCGAAGCCGGGCTTTATCTCGTTCCCAAAGTCATCGAATGATCCCATGAT
>JAITEO010000273.1 GCA_031281985.1 Zoogloeaceae bacterium
GGACCCTGTGGCCGCACGCTCATTGGTTCGCTCTCGCGGGGCTTGCCTTTTTCGCCCTCAGCTTCGGAGTGTCGCCCCTCGATCCCTACGCCTTGGGCTATGCCTCAGCCGTCCTGCCCGGTTTGACCGGCGGTCTGGCGTTCTTCCTTTGGCTTCGCGGCCGGCGCGCCCTCTCGCTCGCTCTTCTCGCCGCGCTGGTCGGGTGGCGGCTGCACTGGCTGGATTCCACGAATCTGTGGGATTACCTGCTGGACGTGCCGCTGGTCATGACCGTGCTCGGCCGCAGCGTGTTTTTGCGCATCGCCAAAAAGCCGGCAATCCGGGAGACGGTAAAATGACCGGGACAAAACGCGTTCCCGTCGCGCGCCGTACCGGGTTCCGGTAGGCAGGCATTCCAATTCACTGGGGGTTTCATGCTTTTCCCGCGTCTACGTTATCTGGCCTCCGGCGTGGCGGCGCTGTTCCTGGTGTTCGCCGCGCTGCGCGTGGGATTCTGGCTTGGCGCCTCGGGCGTTCCTTTTTCCCTTTCCGGCGACGCCGGCGCGCTTCTGAAAACGCTGGGTGTTGGGTTCAGGTTCGATTTGCGGCTCGCGATCCTGTTGATGCTGCCGCCCGCGCTCCTGTTGATCCTGCCGCGCTGGAACGCGGGAAACGCACGGGGGTGGCGGTGGGGAATGCGGGCATGGCTGGGAATGGCCTTGCCGACGGTGGGCCTCGTGTATATCAGCGATTTCGGCTATTACGCCTGGACGGGGTTGCGGATCAACGCGAGTGTCTTCAGGTTTTTCAGCAATCCGGACATTTCGGCGCAACTGGTGTGGGAGCATTACCCGGTAATCCGTCTTGCCCTGTTGTGGCTGTTCGTTTCGGCGGCGCTTTTCTGGGGCTTCGTCCGGCTGGAGCGCCGGACGCTCGGCCGTTCGGCCCGACCGGTGCGAAGATGGGTTACGGCAACGGCCGTGGGGCTGTTCAGTGTGGTGGGAGTGCTGGGGGCCTTGGGACGCGTGGACAACCTCAACCTGGAAAACCCCGTTCCCCTGCGCTGGAGCGACGCCTTTTTCTCCGGCAGTACGCAAATGGGCGCGCTGGGATTGAATCCGGTGCTTTTTATCTGGGATACCTGGTTTGCCCCGCCCGACCATTACGACCTGGCCTACGTCGAAGCCCATATCGGCGAAATCGCCGCTTATCTGGGCGCGCCGGTTCCGGTCGCGGCGGCCAATCGCTTGCCCCGTTTCGAGCGGCATGTCCCGCCGCAAGCGCATCGTCTCGAATTCGTCACCCCGCCCAACATCATCTTCATTCATCTGGAATCCCTGGGCGGCAGCGTGACCGGGCTGCACGGCAACCCCTTGAATCCCACACCGAATCTGGACCGGATCGCGCGAGAGAGCTGGGACCTGCGCAATTTCTACGTCCCCGTCACGGGTACGGCAAAAACGGTATGGGCGAGTTTTACCGGAATTCCCGACGTATCGCGCACGAAAAGCGCCACCCGCAACCCCTTTCTCCTGCCGCAGCGAAGCCTTTTGAACGCCTTCGCCGCTTATGACAAACACTACGCTCTCGGCGGCAACGCGGGCTGGGCGAACATGAGCGCGCTGCTCAAGAGCAGCGTTCCCGATATCCGGCTGCACGAAGAGGGCGACTGGCAATCGCCCAACATCGACGTGTGGGGCATCTCCGACCTCGCGCTGTTCAGGGAAGTCGACGCGCTCTTGCGCCGGGCCGGGGATCGTCCCTTCATCGCCTTCATCCAGACCGCGGACAACCATCCGCCCTTCACGATTCCCAAAGACAACGACGGGTTTGAACGCAAAACCCTGCCGGACGACGTGCTGCGCCGTTCGGGATTTCGCAGCGTCGCCCAGTACAACGCCGTGCGCTTTCTCGATCATTGTCTCGGGCGGTTCATCGAAATGGCGAAAAAAAGCGGCTATTACGACAACACCATTTTCGTGCTCTATGGCGACCATAACGGGCGCGTCGCCGATTTGCCGTTCAAACCCAAGGCTTATTCCGAACTCAATCTGGAAAGCCTGCACGTTCCCGGCATCATTCACGCGCCGCGCCTGATAGCCCCGCGCGTGACCGAAGAAGCCACGAGTCTCGTCGATTTCTTGCCCACCTTGGCGGGCCTTCTGGGACTGGACTACCGCACGGCCACGATGGGACGCGACATCCAGCTTCCGGCGCCGGAAGGGGAACGCGCCGTACCGCTGCTCCTGCGCGAGGGCACTTTCCCCCTGCTTGGCGTCGTGACCCGCCGGTATCTTCTCAGCATGAACGCCGACGGCTCGAATGCCGGGTTGTACGCCGTCGATGCCGACGACGTGAAGAACCTTGCCGACGAAAATCCGCAGGAATTCGCCCGCCTCGCCGCCCTCGCGCGCAACCTGCACGAAGCCGCAAGAGTGATGTTGTACAGCAACAAGGTCGAAAAAGAAGAACGTTCCGAATAGGCCCGTCGGCGCCTGGATACGTCGATCGCGTTCGACGTCATTTCATCCTGTGGCCGCCCCGTGG
>JAITEO010000193.1 GCA_031281985.1 Zoogloeaceae bacterium
CGGGGGAAACATGGCCTCCAGATCAGATAGCCCCAACGGGGCGTTACGTCGTGCAGCCGCATCGGCACATGCGTCGTTTCCGGTAGCTCCGCTATCGCAATCGTTTTCCGTACACGGGCGCAACGCATGTTTTTTCCCATGCTGCCGCTGCGGGTAACGCCCCGTTGGGGCTATCCAGGGTAGGATTGACCGCCACGCCCCCGGCTGACGCCGGGGGTTATCGAAATCGCGTCCCTTCGGGACGCTCCCGGAGTTTCAAATGCGAGCGCGCCCGAAAAATGCGATCGTGCTCGAAAAAAAAGCGAGGTTTCGTGGTCGATTTCGATACGGTTGGCGGAAAACTTTGGATTGCACCCAGATAAACGGGGGCAATCCAAAACGGAGGATGTCATGTCGATAATCTATCCCAGACGACGCGCGGCCATACTCCCTTTGCAAGCTGCAAACCCTCCCCTGAGATGGGGTGGGCTGGGGAGGGGTTTGGCGGCAGTGGAGCAGGCACCAAAGTCTGATGCAAAACGAACCGCTGCAAACCCCCCTCAGTCCCCCCTTGTCAGGGGGGAAGACAACTGCGCGGCGTCTTCGACCACATGATCGCCACCCCCTCAGTCCCCCTTTGTGTGCGGCTTCGCCGCATCTGGCTTCGCCAGACCAGCCTACGGCTGTCCTTCCGGCCTTTGGCCTCCGCAGGGGGGAAGACAACCGCGCGCCCGGATACGTCCAGAATGCGCAGCCTTGGCAAACCAACAGGCAGCGTTAATATCACTCTGGCATCCTCCGCTTTTAATTGCACCCGCCAAGACACATGCTGTCCGCCAGGACCCAAGACTCTGGTAGAATCGGCAACTTCGTTTTGTGAGTCATCATGCGTCAACTGCTGCTTGATCTGTTGCCGGAAGCGCCGCCTTCCCTGGATAACTTCGTGCCGGGCGGCAATGGGGAGGCATTGGCGGCGTTGCGGATGTGGCTGGGGGCGCATGCGAATGATCCCGGTTTTTTGTTGTGGGGCGACACGGGTTCGGGCAAGACGCATCTCTTGCGCGCCAGCGGGCTTTTTTATTTGGACGCGCGCCGGGATCCGGCGTTGGCCGGGATTTCGCAAGCGGCGCGGGGTTTGGCGCTGGACAATGTAGAGGCGCTCGATGCCACAGGGCAGGGCGTGCTGTTTTGCTTCATCAATCGCATGCGCGCGGAAAAAATCGGGCGCTTGTTGTGCGCGGCGCGAGCCGCGCCCTTGCATCTTGCGTTGCGCGAAGATGTCCGTACCCGGCTGGGGCAGGGGTTGATTTATCGTCTCACGCCGCTTTCCGATGCCGAAAAACTGGCGGCGCTGGCGGCGCAGGCCAGGGATCGCGCCATGTCCTTTCCGCAGGAAGGGCTGGCGTATCTGCTACATCACGCCTCGCGCGACATGCGCACCCTTTCTTCCCTGATGGCGGCGCTGGATCGGTATTCCCTGGAGCGCAAACGCCCGATTACCTTGCCGTTGCTGCGCGAAGTGCTGGCGGCCGCGCCGGAATTCTGAACATGCAACTGGCGCTTTTCGACCTGGACAACACCCTGCTTTGCGGCGATTCGGACTTCGCCTGGGCGGAATTCCTGATCGGCAAGGGGGTGTTGGCGGAGGATGCGCAACGCGCGAAAAACCGGAAATTCATGGCCGATTATGAAGCCGGGACGCTGGATGTGGCGGAATTCCTCGCCTTTCAACTGGCGCCGCTCGCCGCGCATCCCCGCGCTACCCTGGATGCCTGGCATGCGCAATTCATGGCGGAGAAGGTGCGCCCGATGATTGGCGAGGCCGCGCGCGCGAAGGTGGAGGAACACCGGCGCGCGGGGCATCTTTGCGTTCTGGTCACGGCGACCAACAGTTTTGTCGCCGGCCCCATCGCGCGGGAATTCGGCATCTGGCATCTGATTGCCACCATCCCCGCCTGCGAACAGGGCGCGTTTACCGGCAAGGCACGCGGCATTCCGGCGTTCCAGGCGGGCAAGGTGGCGCGGGTGGAGGATTGGCTGGAAGCGCAGGGGCTGTATTGGGGCAGTTTTCGCGATACCTGGTTTTACAGCGATTCCCACAATGATTTGCCGCTCCTGGAAAGGGTGCGTCATCCCGTCGCGGTGAATCCGGACGCGCGGCTTGCCAGAATCGCCGCCGAGCGGGGCTGGGAGACGATAGCACTGTGTTGAACCTTTTTTTCTGTTTGCTGGATATTCATGCTGCGTAAATTCATCAATCGCGTGTTCAAGCGCAATGAAGTGCCGGTCGCGAAAGAACCCGCGGTCATCGCCTTTTCCAGTCACGGCATAAGCCGCGATCGGATAAGTTCCGGCAGCCGGCGTGTCTGCGAGGCGCTCGCGGAACGCGGCTACAAGGCGTATGTGGTCGGCGGCGCGGTGCGCGATCTGCTTGCCCAGGCCACGCCCAAGGATTTCGATGTCGCCACGAACGCCACGCCCGACGAGGTGCGGCGTTGTCTGCGCCGTTCGCGTCTCATCGGGCGGCGGTTCCAGATCGTCCATGCCTACATGGGGCAGGAAGTGGTCGAGATCACCACTTTTCGCGGCGCGCTGGGCGAGGACGCCAAGACCGACGCGCATGGACGGATACTGCGCGACAATGTTTTCGGTTCGCAGGCGGAAGACGCCGCACGGCGGGATTTCACGATCAACGCGCTGTATTTCGACCCGGCCACGGAGCAGATCCTCGATTATCACCACGGCGTCGCCGACCTCAAGCAGAAGACCCTGCGCGTGATTGGCGATCCGAAGACGCGCTACCGCGAAGACCCGGTGCGCATGCTGCGCGCCATCCGCCTGGCGGTCAAACTGGGACTGGCGATCGATCCAGCGGCGCGGCGTCCGATTCGGGAGATGGCGAGTTTGTTGGAAAACGTGCCCACCGCTCGCCTGTTCGATGAGCTTTTCAAGCTTTTTTCCAGCGGTCATGCGGTGGAGTGCCTGCGTCAGTTGCATGCCGAGGGACTGCACCGGGAGACGCTGCCGCTGCTCGATGTGGTGTTGCGCACGCCGGAAGGCGAGCGCTTCATCCTGTTGGCGCTGGAGGATACCGACGCGCGCATCCGGCAGGGAAAATCCTCTTCGCCCTGTTTTCTCTTCGCGGCGCTGCTCTGGCGCGAAGTCGGCGTCGTCTGGCGGCGCATCCAGGAAGCGGGTGAGCATCCCTTGCCCGCCTTGCATCAGGCGATGAACGAGGTTTTGGCGGCGCAGGGACAAAAGCTTGCCATCACGCGGCGCATCGCGGGCGACATCAAGGAAATCTGGGCCTTGCAGCCGCGCTTCGAGCATCGCGTGGGACGGCGTCCCTATGGCGTCCTGGAGCATCCGCGTTTTCGCGCCGCCTATGATTTCCTGTGCCTGCGCGCCAAGGCCGGGGAAATCGACGCGGCCTTGCCCGCGTGGTGGCTGGCGTTCCAGGATGCGGACACGGATACCCGAAACCAGATGCTGGCCGCGCTCAGCCCCGAAGGCGTAAAACGCCGAAAGCGCCGCCGTTCCAAGCGCGGCGGCAACAAGGCAAATGATACGGAAAGCCAGGATACGACA
>JAITEO010000269.1 GCA_031281985.1 Zoogloeaceae bacterium
GCCTTGTCCTGCCGCAGTTGAAAGGCAGGTTCGATGGCTTCTCCCTGCGGGTGCCGACCCTGAATGTCTCGCTGGTGGATTTGACTTTTACGCCCGAACGCGCCACGACCAGGGAAGAAATAAACGCGCTGCTTGCCGCTGCGGCCAACGGCCCGCTGAAAGGCGTGCTCGCGGTGAACGACGATCCGCTCGTTTCTTCTGATTTCAATCACACGACGGTTTCGTCCACGTTCGACGCCACCCAGACGCGCGTGCTGACAGGCGAAAACGGCGAGACACTCGTCAAGGTGCTGGCCTGGTACGATAACGAATGGGGTTATTCCTGCCGGATGCTGGATGCCGCGCGCGCCTGGATCGCGGCGAAGTAAACCAAATTCGCAATCGGAAACGTGCAAGGTGGCAGCGCGCAGGCGTAAAACCGCCAGCATGGAAGGAACGCGGGGTTGAATCCTTTCCTTTCAGGGGGAAGCCGCTCGCAAGCGTTGTTGTCGCCCGCCAAGGTTTGCGCATTGAAACCATCATGTATTTTTTCATCATTGCCATTGGCTGGCTTTATGTGACCCTGCTGATGGCGCTCACCGAGCCAAACTGGATCGCCAGCATCCTGAGTTTTTTCTTCTACGGCCTTGCGCCGTGCGCGCTCTTTCTTTACCTTTTTCGCCCGCGTAAAAAACGCGACAGGCGTGATGGCGCGCCAGAGAAAAAAGACTGAATCGCGGATACGCTTGCCTGCGGGGGAAGAAACAGGAAAAAGGAAGCGATGGCTGGGCATGTCGGACAGGTTTCCGTGGTTTGCCACGTGGCCGGGATTGGCTTCAGACGAACCAGCTTCCTTCCGGGTGGAAACTCACCGAGCGACTTCACGTCGCCTGTGCTTGAAAGCGAAGGCGGCATCGAAACCCTGGCAGGTCCAAGCGTGGCGCATACCGGAAGTGCGCGTCGGATTCGTCGCCGCGAATGAAGCCGAAAGCGGCTCATGGCCTGGTTGTCGAGGGCGGTTCCATCAGGGTCGCGGGCGGTATTTCCAGAGCTTCCGCCAGCCTGCAGATGTTGAGAAGCGCAATGTTGCGCTTTCCTCGCTCCACGCCTCCCAGGTAACTGCGCGCCAGACCGCTTTCCAGCGCCAGGCGTTCCTGCGACCAGTTCTTGCGCTTCCTCGCTTCGATCAGCCGCAGCCCGAACAGGATTCTTGGGTCGGTGAGCATCTTTTTCTCCTGTAAAGGAAAGATGCTATGAAGATGTGCACGATCAGGCCACGTCCTATACGAACACGCACTATGAGTGACAGTCCAAAATGGAAACGCTACAATGGCTTCCGTCGGTGACGACATGCATCCGTCATGTATGCCAGAATACTGCGCCGGGGCCGAATATTTTTCAATCAACAGGAGATTTTTCATGGGCAGTCATGTGCGGAATTCCCTCATTTCCGGGGAACGCATCGAATCCGAAGCACAGATCAGTTGGATGAGCCAGTTTTGGTATTTTCTGTTTGCCATCCTGACGATTCCCACCATTGTGCTTCCAATCCTTTTGCTTGGAATCGCCGCCATCAATGTTTTAACAACGGAGCTTGCCGTAACCAACAAGAAAATGATCGGCAAAACGGGCTTCATCCGGCGCGTGTCCATCGATATTCCTCTGACGAAGCTCGAATCCATCAACGTCGATCAGGGCATCATCGGCAGGATTTTCAATTTTGGCAGTGTCGCGGTGCGCGGGATCGGAGGAAATTCGGTGGGGATACCCTACATCAGCGCGCCGCTGGATTTTCGCCGGGTCATCCTGAATCTGGTGGACGGCAAACAGCCGGAATGATTCTGTCCCGGCGTGAAGCCATCGGTCGATTCGGCTACGCCGGTTCCTGTTCTCCGACAAGACGCTTGATGACGCGCTTCAGCCGCAGGCCCAGGTCGTCAAGGTAGGTGAATACCACTGGCACGATCAGGAGGCTCAACACCGTCGAGGTCATCAGGCCGCCGATGACGGCGATGGCCATCGGCGCGCGGAAGCTGGCGTCCGCCGCGCCGAAGCCGAAGGCAATCGGCGTCATGCCAGCGCCCATAGCCACCGTGGTCATGACGATCGGGCGGGCGCGCTTGCGGCAGGCGTCGAGCAGGGCGTCGAAGCGCGCCAGCCCGCGGTCGCGGCGGGCAACGATGGCGTATTCGACGAGCAGGATCGAATTCTTCGTGGCACTGCCCATCAGCATGATGAGGCCGATCAGCGATGGCATCGAAAAACTCATGCGCGCCAGCAGCAGGCCGATGAAAGCGCCGCCGAGCGAGAGCGGCAGGGCGGTGAGGATCGTCACCGGGTGCAGGAAATCCTTGAACAGCAAGACCAGCACGGCATAGATGCAGAGCACACCGGTCAGCATGGCGAGACCGAAGCTGCCGAACAGTTCGCCCATCACCTCGGCGTCGCCGACTTCGATGACGCGCACGCCCTGCGGCAGATTGCGGATGGAGGGCAGTTGCGCGACGATGGCCGACAGGTCGCCCATCGGCAGGCCGGCCAGTTCGATTTCGAAATTGAT
>JAITEO010000270.1 GCA_031281985.1 Zoogloeaceae bacterium
CTTTTTCCAGCAGGCCCTCCAGATCGCGCAACAGGTCTTCCAGTGGTTCTTTGGGGGCGCTTGAAATGTCCAGGATTTCGAAGCCGGGAGATTCCGGCTGTGATTCAGGAAGGGTTTCAGGAAGGGGCGGTATCTGGGAGAAGATTTCTTCCGGCGGGTTTTCAGAAATCTCTTTTGCTCCTTCCTCAACGAAAGGACTGAAAAACTCCGATGGCGTTTCATCTTCCGAAAAACCCTTCAGCGCCCACGCAAGCGCAGTCTCATACGCCCAGCGCAAACGGCTGAAAAACTCCGCGTCCTCCTCATGCTGGCGGCTTTTCAATTGCCGCGCATAGGCGCGGCGGATTTCCCGTTCGTCAGCGGTGGGGGCGATGCCAAGCGTATGCCAAGGCATGGGCGTTTATTCCCAGACCCCCAGGTCGATGCGATTCAGGCGTTCTTCCATCTCCTTTCTCGCCCGCACGATCCGGTGTTCGTCCTGTGATTCCAGCGCGGCGTTGAAGATGCTGATGCACTGGCCGATGTAGTCGCGCGCCTCGCCCAGGCATTCCTCGTACATGCGCTCGGCCTTGGCGAGCAAGGCGCGATTTTCGGCCTGATCCCGTGGGTGGATTTTGAGCGTGGCGAGAAAGGCGCGCCGCCGGGCGAGTTCCGCTTCGTCATAATGGCTGTTGCTGCCCTGGATCACCAGATTCTTGCGCTTTCCCGTCTCGGGAACGAGCACATCGACTTCCAGGAGACCGTCGATGTCATAAGTAAAGCGCGCATTGACCGTGACTTCCTCCGCCTTCTTCCGGGGAACGTCGATTTCGATTTCGCCCAGCTTGATGTTGTTGGCGACGCGGCGGCTCTCGCCCTGGTAGATTTCGAAATGGACGGATTGCTGGTAGTCGCTCAGGGTGACAAAGCTGTGTTCACGGCTACAGGGAATGAGGGTATTGCGCTCGATGATCGGGCAGAAAAGGCCGCTCTCGAACTGTCCGGGCGCAATGGTCTGCGCGACGTCCACCCCCAGCGAATAGGGGCAGATGTCGGTGAGCACCAGATCCTCCAGCGCCGCATTGCGCATTTTCAGCGCGGCTTGCGTGACCGCGCCCAGGGCGATGGCTTCGTCTGGGTTGATGTGGGTGCTGGGGAAACGGCCAAAGAGCCGGGTCATGGCCTGGCGCACGATGGCGATGCGGGTTGCGCCGCCTACGAGCAGGAGTCCGTCGAGTTCCTTCAGTTTGAAGCGCGAATCGCGCAGCGCCCGCTCGATCGGCACGCGCAGGCGCTTGAGGAGCGTTTCTGCGTGTTTCTGGAAGATTTCGTTATCCAGTGTCCAACTGACGCGCTCTTCTTCCCAGGCAACCGTCATTTGCGCGGACGGCGCATTCGAGAGTTGATGCAGGAGCCTGGTTGCGGCGTTGCGGATGCGGCTTTGCAGGGCGGGCGGCGTTTTTTTCTTCCAGGCGTTCGGTGCGGCTTCCGCCAGAAAGGTTGTGGCGAGCAGGTCGACGAAATCCTCGCCACCCAAAAAGTTGTCCCCGGCGCTTGCGCGCACTTCCATCACGCCTTCGAAGAATTCGAGCACGGAAACATCAAAGGTGCCGCCGCCCAGATCCAGGACGACGAAACGGGTATCCGGCGCGTCCTGGCCCGGCTTGGCCTCATGCAGACCATAGGCGAGCGCAGCGGCGGTGGGTTCGTTCAGGAGCCGCTCGACCTTCAGCCCCGCGAGTTCCCCCGCCGCGCGGGTCGCCTTGCGCTGCGCGTCGTTGAAATAGGCGGGCACGGTGATGACGGCTTTTGTGACGGTTTCATGCAGATGCGCTTCGGCGTCCGCCTTCAGGCTTTTCAGTACCAGCGCCGAGAGTTCCTCCGGGCGAAAGGCGTGTTGGCCCAAGCGTGTCGTGCGGGCGCTGCCCATGTAACGCTTGAAGGCGGCCACGGTGTCTGCGGGATGGGTGACGAGCCGCTCTTTCGCAGCCTCGCCAATCAGGATGTTACCGTTTTCCTCCACGCTCACCACGGAAGGCGTGAGCAGTTTTCCCAGGGCGTTGGGGATGAGTTCGGCGTGGTCATCCCGCCAGAAACCCACGAGACTGTTGGTGGTGCCCAGGTCGATGCCGATGATCATGTGCCATATCCGTTCATGGTTGCGCGATGGCAAACATTTTATACAGGATTTGAAAGCGGAGGATGTCAACCTGCTGCCCTCTGCTCCCCGCCGGTGTCGCACGCTTGACGCGACATTCCATCGCTCTGGCGCAAGTCATCGAGCAGGCTGGCGACGACGGCTTCGATTCTGGCGGTATTCAGGTCGCGGGCGCGCGGCGCTTCGTTCTTCGCGCCGACAAAATTTCCTCCACTTTCAATCACTTCCGGACACGCGGCGATCCCTGCCGCCTCCCGAAAAGGCGGCGTTGCTTTTACGCTGCGTTTTTGATGGAATCGCCTCTATCTCATGTGTCATGCAAGCCTGAACCTCCCCCCTTCAGGGTACAATAGGCTGTTTCCCGTTTGAGCCGCGTTCGCGCGGCGTTTGTTTCTTTACCGTAAAGTAAAACCGACTCTGGTCTGAAACCGCCCCTCCGCTTCAAGGGGGGATAACCCCGCGCGTGAGAAGTCTG
>JAITEO010000290.1 GCA_031281985.1 Zoogloeaceae bacterium
GGTTTGGGTTTGTTGGTGTTTTTTTTGCAGTATTTTCTTTGTGCCGCGTTTTGTCTCAATATAACACCCCCCCACAACGCGGGTTCACCCCGTGCTACACGCCGAGGGACGGAAAAAACGGTTTCGATCTGCTTCATTACAGGCTTCTTTCTCAATCGGAAAACAGAAGGGGAAATGTGACGGGCATACATGCCCGGAATCCAACACCATATCCCATATGACGCTCTCCACAATATGACACAATTTATTGTAACAAACCTTATGAAATACTTCACATTGTGCAATGCTTCCTTTACCCCGGAAAGCAGGGCGATCGTACCTATATGCCATATGTCGCAAGCATCAACAATGGACGAAGCAATGCGTCAATCTCACTTCTCCACTTCGTCACAAGCGAAGCGCGTAGCGCCGTGGCGCTCCATGCAGCGGATCAGTTCGGGAGCGGCAACCTGGGCGGCGGCAGACCGGATTCGCCGTGTTCGACACGGTAAAGCCAAGCCAGCAATTCCGCGACCGCGAGGTAAAGCTGGCTGGGAATGTGCTCGTCCAGATCCACTTGCACCAGAAGGGAGAGCAGTTCCGGCGACTCGTGCACATAGACGCCGTATTCTTTCGCTTTGGCGATGATTTCGTCCGCAATCTGTCCGCGTCCCTTGGCGACAACACGCGGCGCGGCATCGGTTTCCCGGTAGGCGAGCGCTACCGCTTCCCGCCGTTTTCCGGGAGCGGTCGCGGGTGTCGTGGGGTCAGGCTGCGGCGTCGTGGTCGGGGACATGATGGGCCACGGAGAAGGCGGAGAGTTTCAGTCCCGCCGTTTCAAACTGTTCGCGCAACAGCGCGACGGCAACGCTAAGGCGTCTGCGTGACGCCTCGCTTTCCGTCCGCACGGAAATTTCGATTTCCTTGCCACCGGAAAGGCGCAGGGTCGCGGCCAGATCGCCCAGATTCGGCAGGCTCAGACTGAGACGTGTGGTCCAGTTGTCCGCAGTGTTTTCGCCGCGCTCGCTTGCATCTTCCTCGACGATTTCCCAATCCATGTTCTGCCCAGGCCAGATTTGCCCTTGCCAGACATGACAATGGGTCGCCAACGCCTCCAGTTGCTGCTGCACCAGCGCGGTGAGGTTGGAAGCAACCATCTGGCTCATGCCTACGCGCACCGCGCTCGTATCCAGAGCGGTGGTTGCAACATGCGCCGCAACCGTATTCGGCGCAGCAGCGTTTGGTTGCGCGCCTGCCGGTTGCGTCAGCGCGTGCGCGGCAGGCGAAAGACGGCCTTGCGGTTCTTGCAACAAGGTTTGCATGCTTGTCTTGCCTTCCACCCAGCGCGCCTGATGCGCTTCATAGAACATGCCGCTTTTGGCGAGCGCTTCCTTGAGCGCGGCGGCCAGTTCCTGACCTCCGGCAGCGTTCGGAGGATTCGGCAATACCGGTTGTGCCCCGTTGAGCGGCGCGGGCTGCGGGCGTTTGCCGCTTTCCAATCCCGCGAGCAGATCGCCGATCAGGCGTCCCGCTGTGGAAAAACGCGTGGCGACGGAAGTATTTTCCGCCGCCACTTTGGCTTCCCCCTTGTCGCCCGCCACCACGGCCAGCGCAATCCTGCCTTTGTTCTCCACCACTTCCAGTTCCAGCGTGTCGCCGGGTTTGGCGGAAAAGGGCAAGGCCAGGGTAACGTCGCGCTGACCGACGCTGGCGCGGTAAGCGCCATTGGGCAGGAGCGCCTGAATAATGGCCTGCAAACGCTGACCGGGGGCAAAATCATTGAGGGCATCCGTGGCCCTGGATATGGTCGCGGCAGGTGCGGGCTGGGTGAGCAGATCCTTGATGAGCCGGCTGCGGACAGCGGTATCAACGACCTCCGTGGGAATCATGACACCCTCCCGGAAAAACGGCCTTGGTGTGCGTCAAAAAGCAGGGGGTTACTTTTTGACGACTCCAGGCGTACCACTGAAAGCCGCGAGCAAGCGCGCGATGTCACCATGCAGAACACCCGCGCGCTCGGAAATTTCGGCAATCTCCGCCAAGCCCTGCTCAATTGCGCCGCGATCTCCAGGCTGTGCCGCAGGAAAG
This sequence comes from Zoogloeaceae bacterium, assembly GCA_031281985.1. GTDB lineage: Bacteria > Pseudomonadota > Gammaproteobacteria > Burkholderiales > Rhodocyclaceae > Azovibrio. The sequence goes on from JAITEO010000290.1 coordinate 2,068, forward strand.
CCTGCCTGACGCAAGGCCACGTCGACCTTTCCCGCGATAACTTCCGCAGCCCCCCAATCGCCCGCTTCGCCAAGACGCCGAACCTCGGCCAGCGCCTCGGCGATGCGCGCGTACACGCCGCTTGCGCTCATGAGGCTTCCGCCTTTTGCTGCTTGGCAGGATCGATCTGCCGCCAGGCATCGTGGATTTCGCCCAGCAGCCCCAGCACTTCCTGCATGGCGGACACATCGTTTTTCATGTTTGCCCAGAGCAGGCGGGAGACCATGTATTCATAGAGCGCCTGCAGGCGATACGCGAGATCGCCGCCCCGCTCGAGGTCAAGGCTGACTTTCAGGCCATTGTTGATGATGTCGATGGCTTTGGAAAGATGCGTGCCGCGCTCGGCCACATTGCCCTGTTCCGCGTGGATGCGCGCCACGGAAATGGCGGATTCCGCGCCCTCGAAGAGCAGAATGATGAGCCGGTGCGGATCTGCGGAACGGACATCCGACTCGCGGCTCAGTTGCGCATAGGTACCAGCAGGATTGGAAAGTTTGCCGAACATGGAAGCGGAATCTCACGAAATTCAGGAAGAGGAAGAAATCGACGCAATGGACGACAGTTGTTGCGCCAGATAGGAACTGGTCGAGTTCATCGACGAGAGCAGGCTGTCCAGCGCGCTGAACTGCTTGCGATAGCGCTCCTGCGTTTGATC
>JAITEO010000303.1 GCA_031281985.1 Zoogloeaceae bacterium
CTTTCCCCGGTGATGGCCGCCTGGTCGATGGTCGAATGTCCGCGCACGACTTCGCCATCAAGGGGAACACGTTCGCCAGGGCGCACGCGCGCGATTTCGCCCGGCATGACATCGCTTGCCGTGATGGTCTGCCATTCACCGCCCCGCGCCACGCTGACGGTATCCGGCGCCATTTCCAGGAGTTTGCCGATGGCATTGCGCGTCCGGGCAACCGCCATGCTTTCCAGACGCTCGGCGAGCGTGAAGAGCGCCATGACCATCGCCGCTTCCGGCCATTGTTGCAGTAGAAAAGCGCCGGTGACAGCCACCGCCATCAAGGTGTTGATGTCGAGCCGTCCGGCAAGAATGGCACGCCAGCCGCGCGCGTAAACTTCCACGCCGGAACAGGCGATGCCCATCAGCGCCAGGAGTGGAGCAATCCATTCGGCATTGGGCAGCGTTGATTCCCCGATGAATTCGGCGGTGATCGCCAACAGAACGGCCAGGACGAGCGGCCACCATTTTTCGGGTGCCGTTGCGACCGGGTCGGCGGCGTTGTCCGGTGCACAACAGGGACAGCAGGGAGTGGAAGACATGCAAGCTCCATTCGTGTTCGTCAAAAAGATTTCCTTTACGCGGCAAGCGTCGATTCCAGAACGCGCGCCTTGAATTTCGCGCCGCGAATCACCGCGAGCAGCGCTTCATGGCTAGTCTGGCTGGCGTCGAATTCCACCCTCGCCCGGCCGGAAGCCAGGTCGACATCGGCTTTTTTCACCCCCGGCAGTTCCGTGAGGCGTTTGCCGACTCCGGAGGAGCAGCATTTGCATGTCATTCCGTCTATCTGGATGGTCGTTGTCGTCATTTCATTTCCTTTTCAATCAAGGTTTCAGGGAAGCCTGTCGAAAAACAGGCCGGTTTTCACGCTGTCACGGCAAGACGCCGAAACATCGTAAGCGGAAACTTCGGTGGTACCAGGGGAGCAGGTTTCGCCTTTTTCCGCCTGCATCGCGGAAAGGATCGGGCAGCATTCCACCGGATCGCATCCATGTGGGCAGACCGCCACCAGGCTGGCAAGCCGCGCGCGGATACTTTCCAGGTGCGCAATCTGTTCTTCGATTTCGGTCAGCCGCCGGTTGACGCGCACCGTAGCGCATTCGGCGTTCGCCGAAAATTTCAGCAGATCGACGATTTCTTCCAGACAAAACCCCAGGTTTTTCGCGCGCAGGATGAAGCGCACCTGCCAGATCGCGTTTTCATCATATTCCCGGTATCCCGAGGCGTTGCGTTGTGGATGCGGTAGCAATCCCTCCTGTTCGTAATAACGCAAGGCGTTCGTTGTTACCCCGGTTTTCTCCGCCAGTTCTCCGATCGACATGCGCCGGGAATCGTTTTCCTGATCGTATCCGCTCATGGGAAGACCTCCTTTGCGCTATCTGCGCTCAACTCAAACACCTTGTCATGAAAAGCGGCAACGCTCTCCCTGTGCGCGACGCTGATGATCGCGGCATTGGGCAGCCGTTCCTTGAAGAGGCCGTACATCGCGGCCTCATTGGCCGGGTCGAGCGAAGCAGTGGATTCATCGAGAAATATCCAGTCCGGCTTGTGCAGAAGGACACGGGCGAAGGCAAGCCGCTGCTGTTCGCCGGGCGACAGGCGCTTTTCCCAGTCGTCATGCTCGTCCAGGCGCTCGGTCAAGTCTTCCAGCCGTACCGCGCGCAAGACTTCGAGGCATTCGCCCACGCCGAACCATTGTTCGTCGCTGGGATAGCACAGACAGGCGCGCAAGGAGTCGATGGGCAGATAGCTTTTCTGGGAAAGAAACATCTTTTTCCCGTCCGGCAGGGCGATTTCCCCCTTGCCATGCGGCCAGATTCCGGCCAGAGCGCGTAAAAGGGTGCTCTTGCCTATGCCGGAATACCCCCGTATCAGCCAGCGTTCGCCAGCGCAAACGCTCAGTTCAGGGATGTGTACCAGTGTGTCGCCGTTGGGCAGGCACAGATCCAGCGCCTGGATGTCAAGACGATCGGCGCGGACATTTTGTGTTATGGCGATACCGCCTTCCTCCCGCCTCTTCGTCGCCGTCTCGAATTCGGTGATGCGCTGGATGACAGAGCGCAGAAGCGCCATATCCTTGTAGACGAGAACGAACCAGGAGAGTGCGTTGCGCACATTCGCAAAAGCAATCGACAACTGCTGTACCGTGCCCAGGGTGATTTCTCCGGCGAAATAGCGCGGCCCGATGATGAGAAGCGGCAGATAGCCGCCGGCATACAGATAGCCCTCATGAAACAGGGTGATGCGCTTCGTGTAATCCATGACGCGCCGCCAGTTTTCCCGAATCGCCTTGAACGCGGCGCGCAGGCGCACGAATTCCGCGTTGTCGCCGGAATAGAAGGCGATCTGTTCGGCATTTTCTCGCACCCGCATCATCAGGTAGCGGAAGTGCGCTTCGCAACGTTGCTGGTGATAATCCACCCGTACCAGCGGATGACCGATCTTCTCCAGCAGCCACGAACCTAAAACGGCATAGATCACCGCTACCCACAGCATGTAGCCGGGAATATTGACGGAGACGCCGCCCAGCGCGAAAGCCAGGCTGCCGGAAAGATTCCAGACGATTACCGTGTAGGAAAACAGCGAGGCGATGTTTCTGAGCAATCCCAGCGACAGGCGCAGGCTGTTGCTGGTCAGGAGTTGCAGATCCTCGCCGATGCGCTGATCAGGGTTGTCAGCGCTGCCCGCGCGGTCAATGCGGTAATACGCTGTTTCGTCCAGATAGCGATGCAGGAAAACATCGGTCACCCAGGCGCGCCAGCGCATCTCCAGCGCCTGGAAGAACCAGGTGCGCGCGGCATCGGACACCGACAGGATGGCGATGATGACGATATAAACCCACATCAGGTTCCAGAAGGCGGCAAGATTGTGTTCCGCCAGGGCGTCCCAGTAATCGCGCTGCCAATAGGAGATGCGCACGGAGAGATAGGTGCGCGCCAGGTCGATGCCGATGACAAGCGCGAGCAGGCCGCGTCCGCGCCAGCGATCTTCCGAGACCCAATAGGGCTGGAGCAGACGCCAGGCGGCGGCAAGCCATTCGCGCCAGGACGCGCGCCGCGCGTCCTGGGTGGACAGCCCCTGGATCAATGACGCGGGGAGCGTTGCGGATTCGCCGGACATTTTCCTTGCTTCCTCCTCATCTGGTTGAAACTTTCCGCCTTCCTTCAATACGTCGCCCTGAGCGTGAGCGTAAAGTTGCGCGGCGCACCGTAGATGTTGCCGACGTTGCCGCCGATCCGGGAGTAGTAGGTCTTGTCGAACAGGTTGTTGGCGTTCAATGAAAGCGACAGGTTCTTGTCGATGCGGTAGGACAGGAACGCATCCACCACCGTGTAGCCGTCCTGCTTGCGCAAGGCGCCTGCCCCGGTGCTGGCCCCCTTGGTCTCACTGAGATAATTGGCGCCCAGGCCAACACTCAAGCCGTTGAGCGTTTCACCTCCGAAACGGTACGACCCCCAGAGTTTGAACATGTGTTTGGGATCCAGGGCGCTGAGCGGCAAGCCCTCGTTGGCCTTGGTGCTGTCTTTCAGATATTTCGTTTTCAGATAGGTATAGCCTGCCTGAATGTTCCAGCCGGGCGCGGGCGCGCCGGAAACCTCGATTTCCCAGCCCTTGCTTTCGCCCTCCCCCGCGTTGAGAGAGAAGCCTGGGTGATCGGGATCTGTATAGGCCTTGTTCGTGTCGTGCAAGTAGAAATAGGCGATCGAGCCGATCAATCTGCCGTCGAGAAATTCCCCCTTGCTGCCGATCTCATATTGCTTGCCGACACGCGGCTCCAACACGCCACCACCGAATTTCTGTTGGGTTTGAGGAATGAAGATGTCGCTATAGCTCGCGTACAGGGAAACCTGCTTGTTGACATCGAATATCACGCCCGCGTAAGGCGTCACCTCGTCAGTGGTTTTTGCGCCTTGTACCCAGGGAGCGGCGGGGTTGGCGCGCGAACGGGCGCTGTAATCGCTGACGCGCGCCCCGACAATGGCGGTCAATGGGTCGGCAAGGCGCAGGCGCACTTGCCCATAGTACCCGGACTGACGGACTTTGGACGCACTGGCAGGGACAGGCTGACCGATCTCCGAAACCTGCTCCGGGTGTCCAAAGGGAACGGTGACCGCCGCCCCCGAGAGGAATTTCGTACTCTGATGCCAGGTATCCATGTTGTACCCCAGTACGGCCCGGTGTTCCCGTCCAAAGAGGCGGAAAGTACCGGCAAGGTAAAGATCGAAAACGTCCTGCTCATAGTTGGCGTCCTGCGTGTAGCGCTGGTAAGCGAGGCTGCCCGTACTGCGATTGACTTGACCGTTTGGCAGTCCGTTCTTGAAGAAGTAGTCCTGGTTGCGGCGGCGCAATTTCGCGGTCGCGTTCCAGCCGTTTGCAAAACGATGGTTCAGCTCCGCGAACCAATCCCGGCTTTCCCATTCGTGGCGGCCCCAGTCCACATTGATATTGGTGCTGCGGGGAACATCGAGCAGTTTGCCATTGTTCCAGTCGGTCGATCCCGCCGTATATGCCCAAGCAGGCAGGCCCGTAAAGGGGGCGTCGGTATGCTCGTTCTGGAATGCGAACGCCACGGAAAGCGTGGTGGAAGGCGTAATATCCCAATCCAGCGTGCCATAGCCCAGATGCTTGTCGGTTTTCGTAGTGTCATAGAAATATTCCCGATCGGTGGCGGAAACAACCACGCGCCCGCGCACCGAACCACTTTCGTTGAACGGGCCGGTCACGTCCGCCACGGTGTTGTAATTGCTCCACGATCCGGTGGAAATACTGCCGGACGCGGCAAACGCCTTCTGCGCGCGCTTGCGCACCAAATTGACCGCGCCGCCCGGATCGGCCGTCCCCTGGAACAGACCGGCTGGACCGCGCAATACTTCGATTCGTTCGTAGATCGCCAGATCCAATTGCTGATAAAGGGTAACGAACGACGAGGGAATGCCGTCGAACTGCAAGGTGTTCAGGGTAAAACCCCGGGAACGCAATACGGTTTGCGACGTGCCATTGCCCATGAGATTCAAGCCCGTGACCTGTCTGAGCGCATCCGGCAACGTCGTCAAACCCTGATCTTCGATGCGTTCCCTGGTGATGACGGAAACGGACTGCGGAATCTCGCGCGGTTTTACAGGTTCCTTGCCGCCGACGGAGATTTCGCTGAGATAGCGCTCACCGGTGACATCAACCGGTTCGAGCACGACCGGGGTTTCCTGAGCTTGCGCCCCCTCCGCCAACGCCAGAAACGCACAAATTACGCCATGCTTGGCCTGGAACTTTTGCTGTCTGGTTTTCATGAAAATTCTCCCTTTGGAAAAACTCGACTCGCCGCTTGCTTCCTGCTTCTCGGATGGAAATATCGGCACCTGGAGGCAAAGCTAACTTTCGCGTTGACGCGAAGGTCAAGGAATATTATTTATTATGCTAATATTTTTTTGTTATATATGAAAAAATCAGCGATCGCCTCCCTGAACCTGTTCATGATCTCTGATGCCCCACAATCCAAGCCCCTTTCAGCAAAAACAAGGGACGGGACAACGCGCTGATCTCGCTCCTACCTCGCCACAAGCGAAGCGCGCAGCGCCGTGGCTTTCCGTACAG
>JAITEO010000344.1 GCA_031281985.1 Zoogloeaceae bacterium
GCCAAGCAAAGCGCGAACGCCGCAAAGAATGGGCTATCCTTTACACTACTCATGAACGCATAAATCAGATTTCCCACAATCCTGTGTGGGTTTGCCATACTGCATCATCACCTCAACCATCAATGCTTTACCCTGGCCGCTATCGACGACATGATTGCGCGCGGGTCAGTGGCGGGATTGGGCGGAACTGCGCCGCGCGGTGCTGGTCGACCGTTCGCTGCTGGAAAAGGTGGAGCGGGTTTGCCGCGCGCATATTTCCGACCCTTACGCCCAGCGCCATCACTTCTGGATGCACTATGTCGAAGAACACCGCGCCACTTCCTGAATGGGAACTCGTCCTCTCCTCTGCCGCGCGGCTCCAGCGCATCTTGCCGGATGCCGTGTTGGTTGAGAGGGCTTTTCATGGGCTGAATTTCGACGAGGTGCTGGCGCAGCTTGAATCGGTCGCTGGCTGGAAAACGGCTCGCGTACAGCGTCCCGTGCAAATTCTGGGCAGTCTCGACGGCATCGAAACCGGGGTTCGTCCGCTTATCCGCGCCGAACCGCTGGAAACGGCGGTGGTGGACTACCACGGTGCGCAAATCACCGTTCCGGCCGAAGGGGAAATTCTGCGCATCAAAGGCGTGTTGATCCTCAAGCGCAACGCCACGCGAGACTATCTCGATTTCGTGGCCCTGGCCGATCACATGGGTGATGCGGGTGTTACCCAGGCGCTGTGACGTACAACTCAGTACAACCGCAAGTCCGTAAAATCCTTGAAGCGCGCGGAATCCCGGCCTTCCTGGGTGATGTCGTGGAAGATGGCTTCCAGGACGCGATCCGGGTATTTCCTTTTGAATTCGGCGTAGATTTCCGGGTCGCTTTCGCCGGTGTCGCCCACGAGGATGAATTTTCGTTGCGGATAGGCGGCAAACAGGCGTTCGATGGCCTGGCGTTTATGCACGCGCAATTCTTCCTTGTTTGGGATGAAATCGTGCACATCCGTGGTTTCGCGCAGGTGAAAACTGCCGCGCGGAAAATTTTCCCGCGTGAAGAATTCCTGCAATACCGGGTAAAGCTGTATGGGGCTGGCCGAGACGTAATGAAAGGCGTCCGCCTTTTTCTGCCGCAGATGCTCGAATATCGCCCCAATTCCCGCGACCGCCTGGTATTCATTCAGGAAGGTATTGATCATCAGCGCTTTCTTGTCCAGGACGTTTGAATCCTTGACGGTATCGTCGATGTCCAGAATCACGGAAACGCCTTCCGGTGCGGCATAAAAGGCCACGCTGTCTTCCACGTTTTGCGGGAATTTTGGCTTCTCCACGCCAAAGCGGATTTCCCTTTGCGGGGCATCCGGCCTCTTTATGCGGACGCACCGCGCGCTTTTGCCGTCGCTGGTTCTGGGCATGGCATGGACGCTGCCATCGGCAAAACGCACGGCAAAGGTTTTATTGCCCTCGAAATCGATGTAAAACAGCGCGCTTCTTGCCTCGAATGTCTGTTTTTGCCGCGCCGTGACTTCCTCCATGCGGATGTCCAACAAGGCGGACAGGGCGAGCCGCACCAAAGGGCGGCTTTCCTTTTCATAGACGAAAGCCACCACCTCGGCCTCGATTTCATCCTTGTCCGCATCATAGGCAATGCTGGGGATGAAGCGCACGTATTCATCCGACTTCAGTTCGGAAGACAGCGCCGGAAGCGCGATGACCATGATCAGCGGCAAAAGAAACCGGCGCATGCGAAAAACCTCATCCGAGCGACGCCTGGATGCGTTGCCGCGTACGCTCCCTGCCCATCAGGGTGATGAGGGCATCGACGGAGGGCGTCTGCGTCTGTCCGGTGAGCAGCACGCGCAGGGGCATGGCGAGTTTGGGCATCCGCATCTGGTGCGTTTCCAGCGTTTCCTTGAGCAATGCGCCAATCGCGGCGGTCTCCCAGGGAACATCCGCCAGCTTTTCCGCAAAGTCGGCAAGGGCGGGACGCGCTTCCTCGCTCAGGTGTTGATGAACGAGTTCCGGCGCGGGGGAAACCCTGGCATAAAAGACCAGCAGCGCCTGCGCCAGCGCCTTCAGGGTGTTGCAGCGGTCGACATACAGGGCGACGGCCTGCGCCAAATCGGGGCCGTCGTTCATGTCCGCGCCAAGCGCCGCGAGGCGCGGGGCAACTTTGGCGGCGAGTTCGGCGCTCGGCAGCGCCTTCATGTACTGCTGGTTGAGCCAGAGGAGTTTCTCGTCGTTGAACTGGGCAGCGGAAGGCGTGATGCGCGTGAGATCGAACCATTGCACGAACTGCGCGCGGCTGAAAACCTCGTCGTCGCCATGCGACCAGCCCAACCGCGCGAGATAGTTGATGACGGCTTCCGGCAAGAAGCCATCGCTATCGTATTGCATGACGGAAACCGCGCCATGCCGCTTGGAAAACTTCGTGCCGTCGCGGCCATTGATCATGGAAAGATGGGCGTATTGCGGCGGCGTCGCGCCCAGCGCCTCGAGGATGTTGATTTGGCGCGGCGTGTTGTTTACGTGGTCGTCCCCGCGGATGACCTGGGTGATGCCCATGTCCCAGTCATCGACTACCACGCAGAAGTTGTAGGTGGGCGTGCCGTCGGCGCGGGCGATGACGAGATCGTCGAGTTCGCTGTTGGCGAATGCGATTGGCCCCTTGACCAAATCGTTCCAGGCCACCACGCCATCCCGCGGATTTTTGAAGCGAATCGCGGGCGCAACGCCGGGCGGCGGTTCCGGCAGGGTCTTTCCGGGTTCGGGACGCCAGAAGCCATCGTAACGCGGTTTCTCGCCGCGCGCGCGCTGTTGCTCGCGCAGGGCGTTCAGTTCTTCGGAGGACATGTAACAGCGATAGGCCGTACCCGCCGCCAGCATTTCCTGGAGTACCGCCCGGTAACGCTCCATGCGCCGTGTCTGGTAAAACGGCCCTTCGTCATAGTCAAGCCCCAGCCAGTCCATGCCCTCCAGAATGGCCTGCACCGCTTCCGGCGTCGAGCGCTCCAAATCCGTATCCTCGACGCGCAAGATGAACTGCCCGCCATGATGCCGGGCATAGGCCCAGGAAAACAGCGCCGTGCGCGCGCCGCCAATATGCAGATAACCGGTGGGACTGGGAGCAAAACGGGTGCGAACCATGATGAGCTTGACGCAAGAAGACAAGAAAAAGGCCAAAAACCTTGTGTTTGCTTGGTTTTCCGGCCTGTATCGGACTGCTTCGGATTGGTGTTTGGTGGTGGTACTGTTACCGAATTTGTTGTAACCATGCTGGTTTGCAGGCAGTGCCAAAAATTTTGATACCCACCTTGATACCCAAAATCATTTGCTACACACCACATCCGATGAAGGGGCGCAGTCTATAGATCGTCTGGTAATTTTGCAAGCACCAGCACCTGCCAGCACCTGCCCTACACCCGCCGCCGCCCGTCTACATTTATGCCAATCGCAAAACGAAACGAAACCAATGAAAAAATTTTTGTGACTAGCGAAAAGCCGCGCGCCTGGTTGGCTCTCAACGGCCAAAAACCCCAGGGGCCC
>JAITEO010000357.1 GCA_031281985.1 Zoogloeaceae bacterium
AATGGCCACGATCATCACCACGACCATGAGTTCGATGAGGGTAAAGCCTGCTCTTCCGCGGGCGACAAGGGGGTGTTTCATCACATTTTCCTTCCTGTTCAGTTCAGTTTCCGTTGCCCCCGGCAGAGCGGGCGATTCCCCTCCCTGGCGGGGAGGGGAATATGGCAACAGTCCCTTAGCGGATTTGCCGCCAGGAACGGCGACCCAGCGGCATACCCTTCGGGTTGTTGGCGGTCTTCGTCACCTGGCCTTTGGTGTTGCCCACGTACTTGTTCGAGCCGCGTGTCGTCACGCCGCCGCCCATGCCGATCTCGCGGCCACTCACGTGCTTGCCCTCCACCAGGTCGGTGGGGTTGCCGAATTCGCCGTTGCCATCCACGTCGAAGACGGTAAATGCCAGCCTGCCGCCATAGTAGGGGTCAACCTCGTAGAGGAAACCCGTTCCTTCCGCCGAGCATTCATCCGTTCCCGGCTGGATGGTGGTAAAGATCACCCGATCGCTCCAGACAGTGGGTTTCGCGATGACACGTTCGCCCTTCTTGTTTTCATTCTTCACAACGAGGTCAATGTAAAACCCCTTGTAATCCGCGGCAGCCACCGTGGCACCAGGCGTTTTGTCCGTAATGATGCGCACCATTTCGCCCTGAAGCCCCGGATAGTTGTTCACGACCTCCTTGTCGATGACCTGTTCCAGCAGATCGCTGCGTTTTACTGTCGCGCCCGTATCCACGATCCCATAGAGGGTTTGCGGCTGGCGTTCCGACTTGTCGCCCGTGTCGACGAACTTGCCGGTGCCGACATAGACCATGATTCTGCTGCCTCCGGTCTTGGCGCGCACCCTGGCAACCTCCGGCTGCGCGGTGATCGGCTGCCGCTTGCTGTTCGCATCCACGGCACTCAACAAACGCACGGGGGTGTCTGACGTCGCGCTCAGGTTGAACTTCCAGAGGTTGCCGCAGAGATCGCCCGCGTAGGCGGTCTCCGCAACGCCATCCTTGTTCAGATCCGCGACCAGCGGCGTGGAAAGTCCATTGTCCGTGCAGCCCGTGGTCTCTGGCGTCTTGATTTCCGTGACCCCATCGCCTTCCAGATCGGCAATGAAGAGGCTCGCCTTGGTTGTGCTGCGCAGGGCGCTGTTGTAGCCGTTGCCGAAAATGGCGACGCTCTTGGGGGGGGTCGCGTTGCCGCTGCTGTCCTGCTGCGCAATGATGGCAATACTCGGCTGCCCGATCGTCACGCCCAGATTTTCAAAGCCCGTACTGTTTTTCGTCCTTTCCCAGATCACCTTGGGATTTTTCGGGTCTTCCACGTTCAGCGCGTAGTAGGCATTGCCGCCCGCGCCGGTGGAACCAGCCAGGACGGTTTGCCACTTACTGTCGATCCAGGCGTCACGGACGACGGGCGAGCCATCCATGTTGTAGGAATGGACATACGCCGAACTGGCCAGTTCCCCCAGTTTCAGGCTGCCCGGCACGAAGGCGAAGTATTCCTTGCCGCCATCTTCGGTGAAATTCCCGGTTGCCGCGTCCCGCGCCCCTGTGGGAAGCCCGGTGCCAGTGCCCGAGGTGGGCTTGCCGTCATCGTAGTTGTATTGCGATTGCGAAAACTGTTCCACGTTCGACTGCGCCGCAAAGGCGTGCAGCATGCCGTCGTTCGCGGCCACATAGAGCACTTCCGGCCGTGCCCTGAAGCTGGATGCAACCTTGCGCTGCCGGTAGGCGGTGCGCATGGTTGTATTCAGGCCGCCGGCATTGGCGTAGCCGAAATCATCCGCGCCCACGAACAGCGGCGCGGAATTCACGATGTCGCCCAAGGGAAAACGCTTCACCTCCAGGTCGTCGTCGTTCAGGACTTCGGCTTTGCGGCTGCGCAGCGTGCTTTCCCTGGTGGGATCACCAAGGAACCAGTAGAAACGATCCACATCGCCAAACGCGGCCTTCTGCTCATCTGAAAGGCTGTCCCAGGCGTTATTCGCGGTCAGCAGTTTTCCCGTCGCACCATCACCCAAAATGATATGACGGTTCCCGGATGAGAAAGTCTTGCAATCTTCCGGCTTGGAACTGCCGCAAATCTGCTGGGCGAGGCGTTCGGAAGCGTCCCAATCCGGAACCGCCCAGAGATTCCCTTCGTTCAGGCATTTCGCGCGTTCGTTATGCTGCGGCGTGCGCAAGACCCGCTGTTTGCTCACGGGATCGATGGTCGAATCCCGGCGCACATCGGCCTCCGTGCAGATGCGGTAGGCTTCCAGACGCCCATACCAGCCGGTGGAAGAAAAACGCGGTTGATAGATCAGCGCCCGCCCGCGCGCGCCGTCGTTGGTAGCCACCGCAGCAAAGGTGGCGTCCTCCGCCGAGTTCATCGCGGCAACCGCCTGATTCAGCGCCTGGGTCAATTCTTCCGGCGACTGCGCCGAAACATAAGCGCCATAGGAATTGATCGCGGCGTGCAGCAGGTCGTTGCCGTAAAGATAACGCTGCGGGGTTTCGAGCACGTCGGCACCGCCTCCGGCATCGCTCTTCCCCGGATTGCACCATTCCTTGCCGCCCGTGCCGTCGCCGGTGTGATTGTCGTTGCACCAATTGCTTTCGCTATCCGCGCCCGTCTTGTACCCCCAGTAGAGATCGTTGGCGAGCAGCCAGTCTTCGCCCTTGGCGATGCTCTCGATCAGCGGCGAGGCGGAACCCGTATCATCGCGCGAACGCACGCTCGCGCCATCCCCCATGTGCAGCACGACGGTATTCATGTGCTGCCAGAACGCAAAGTCGCTTGCGCCCATGGGCACGTTGTTGGCGAATTCGTCATCCTGCTTGTCCGTTTCGGGCTTGGTCGGATCGTAACCCTTTCCGGGCAAGAGGTCGTTCTTCCAATAGGCCATCGCCACATCGGCCAGGGTATCCTTGTACCGCGTGTAGTCGTGACGCCGGATATTGGTACCCTTCGCGACAGCCTCTGCAATTCCCCGATCCAGGGTCAGTGTGCCGCCGCTGCCGCTCGCGTTCTTGTCAATCGCCATAACGCGATACACCTGCGTGGGCGAGCTTTGAAACACGATCTTTTCGCCCA
>JAITEO010000098.1 GCA_031281985.1 Zoogloeaceae bacterium
GAATCCGCAACAGAATCCAGCGCGCGTTGTGCGGCTGAATTCGTTAGAATAACGTGTTTTGGCGCTGGTATTTTTGACACAACATCAAGGAGACGAAGATCATGAGCATGGCAGAGCGGGACGGATTCATCTGGTTTGACGGCAAGCTGGTTCCCTGGCGGGAGGCAAAGCTGCATTTCCTGACGCATTCGCTTCACTATGGCATGAGCGTGTTCGAAGGCGTGCGCGCCTACAAGACCGTCTCCGGCACGGCGATCTTTCGCCTCAGGGAACATACGAACCGGCTTTTCAACTCCGCCCATATCTTCCAGATGCAATTGCCCTTCGACAAGGAAACGGTAAACGAAGCGCAAAAGGAAGTCGTCCGCGCCAACGGCCTCGATTCCGCCTACATCCGGCCGCTGGCCTTCTACGGCTCCGAAAAGATGGGGCTTTCCACCAAGGGTGCGAAGGTGCATCTGGCCGTGGCCGCCTGGCCCTGGGGCGCTTATCTGGGGGAAGAGGCGATGGCCAAGGGCATCCGGGTGAAGGTTTCCAGCTACACCCGCCATCACGTCAATATCTCCATGGTGCGCGCCAAGGCTTCCGGCCCCTATGTGAATTCCATCCTCGCCAACAACGAGGCGACCAACGCCGGTTACGACGAAGCCCTGCTCCTCGACCCCGAAGGCTACGTGGCCGAAGGCTCCGGCGAGAACGTGTTCATCGTGAAGGAAGGCAAACTCTACACCCCGGAACTCACCGCCTGCCTGGAAGGCATCACCCGCGACACCATCCTGAAACTGGCCGTCGAACTGGGCATCGAGGTGAAGGAAAAGCGCATCACCCGCGACGAGGTCTATTGCGCCGACGAAGCCTTCTTTACCGGCACGGCGGCGGAAGTCACGCCCATCCGCGAGGTGGATGACCGCAGGATCGGCGCGGGCGCGCGCGGCCCGGTCACGGAACGCCTGCAGGCGAAATTCTTCGACGTGGTCAATGGCCGCTCGCCGCAACATGGCGACTGGCTGGCCAGCGTTTGAGCGCGCACACCGCCTTGTTCCAGTAGCCGCTTCGCAAGCAGACCCCGGTTGCGGCAAGGCTGTCGATGAACTTGCAAATCGCATGACACGCGCCCTCGTCATCGCGCCTTCCTGGATTGGGGATGCCATCATGGCACAACCGCTGTTTGCCCGCCTCCTGCAAAAGACGCCAGCGCTTCTCCTGGATGCCCTGGCTCCGGCCTGGGTTGCTCCGGTGCTCTCCCGGATGCCGGAAATTTCCCGCGCCATCGAAAACCCCTTTCCACATGGCGAACTGGCCTTGCGCGGACGCTTTCGCCTGGCGCGCGATCTGGCGCGGCGCGGCTATCGGCGCGCCTACGTGCTGCCCAACTCCTTCAAGTCCGCCCTGATTCCCTTCTGGGCTGGAATTCCCGAACGCATCGGCTTCACGGGGGAATGCCGTTTCGGGATCATCAACCGGCGGCACGCGCTGGATGAGGCCGCTTTGCCCCGGATGGTGGAACGCTTCGCCCAACTCGCGGAAGCGCCGGGCATCGCCCCGCCCCGCCCAATTGCTCCGCCGCGCCTTGCCTCCACCCCAGAACAGCAAAAAAGCACCTTGTCCGCTTTGGAAATAAAAGGGCCGGAGAAGCTCGTCGTTTTTTGTCCCGGCGCGGAATACGGTCCGGCCAAGCGCTGGCCGCCCCGGCACTTCGCCGCGCTGGCCAGGGAACTGACGCAGGCCGGTTGCGCGGTGTGGCTGTTGGGATCGGAAAAGGATCACGCGCTGGCGGAAGACATCCGCGCGCAAACGACCAGCGACTGCCGCAATCTTTGCGGCAAGACCCGCATCGATCAGGCCATCGATCTCATCGCGCTGGCAACGCTGGTGGTTTGCAACGATTCCGGCCTGATGCATGTCGCGGCGGCGCTCTCCCGGCCCACGCTCGCCATTTTTGGCTCTTCCTCGCCGGAGTTCACGCCGCCCCTGTCCGATCGAGCCGTCATCGTGCGCCACGATCTGCCCTGCAGTCCCTGCTTTCAGCGCGTCTGTCCGCTTGGTCACAGCGACTGCCTGGAAAACATCACGCCGCGGGAAGTCCTTGCGCGCTGCCTGCCGCTCCTCTCCTGACGCCCATGCCCGCCGCCCTCATCTACGCCACGCCGGAAGACGCCGAAACCGCCTTCTACGACGCCATCGCCAAACGCGACCTCAACGCCCTGATGAACGTCTGGGCGGAAGACGATGAAATCGTCTGCGTGCACCCGACCGGCGCGCAATTGCTGGGTTTTGCCGCCATCCAGGCAAGCTGGCGCGGCATTCTCGGCGGCGCGCGCGTGGAAATCCGCCGCCAGCGCGTCGCCCGCTGGCACAGCATGCTGATTTCCGTCCACCACCTGATCGAGCGCCTGTACGCCAACAAGGAAGCGATCAGCCCCATCCAGGCAACCCACATCTACCTGCGCGGCCCCAACGGCTGGCGCTTGACCTGCCGCCACGCCTCGCCCGGCGGCGCGCCCATGCTCAGGCCGGAAAAGGAACACCGGGTGTTGCATTAGTACGGCAAAAAGTGAAAACCTACTTTTTGCCGGGTTAGTCAGCAAAAAAGGGCAGGCGAAGCCTGCCCTTTTTTGGAATAAAGGCAACGCAAAACCAGCGCGGCCTTGGGGTTCTCGTAGGGGCGCACTGCGTGCGCCCGTCAGCCGTCACGCGGCGGGATCGTTTGCGGGCGCGCGCAGCGCGCCCCTACCCGAGCAGGGTGCAATGAAAAGCGGAGGAACCAAACGAAGCACCACCGCTTGCCGTCCCCTCTCCCCCAAAGCTTTGGGGGAGAGGGTGCCCGGCAGGGCGGGAGAGGGGGTGGCACAGCACGTTGTCTGGGGTTTTCTGGGAAAGTCGCAAGCGGCGGCGCTTCGTCTGAGATAAATTATTGATATGACATTTTCCATTTTTAATCGCGCCCCACAGAATGCGGCCTTCGCGGATTTTTGGTTGTGGCTTATAATCCACCGA
>JAITEO010000115.1 GCA_031281985.1 Zoogloeaceae bacterium
GGCAAGACCACGTTGGCGACCAATCTTGCCGGATATTTCGCCAATCAGAAATTCAACGTAAGCCTTTGCGATCTCGACCGGCAGCAGTCCGCGCTGCGCTGGCTGGCCTTTCGCGCGCCGGAGTTGCCTGCCATCACCGGCTATTTCGGCGGCAACCAGATGAGCGTCAGCATGCCGCAGGAGGCGGACTGGGCGGTGCTGGATGCGCCTGCCGGGTTCCAGGGCTACAAGCTCAACGATTATCTTCGGGCGGTGGATCGGGTGTTGATTCCCATCGTGCCTTCCATTTTCGACATGGCGGCAACCGAGGATTTTCTCAATGCCCTGCGCCAGGACCTGAGCGGGCGTCTGGCGAAAATCGGCATCGTCGCCATGCGCATCGACCCGCGCACTCGCGCCGCCAACATGCTGGAAGAATTCTTGCGGCATTTCGACATTCCCATCGTTGCCTATCTGCGCAGCACGCAGAATTACGTGAATGTCGCTGCCGCCGGACAAACCATTTTCGACCCGCCGCGCGCCCGCAACAAGCGCGACCTCGAGCAATGGCAAGACCTGATTGCCTGGCTGGGCAAGAAGAAGTAATCTCGCGCCAGGCCAGTCCAACACGCCGCGCGGCCCTATCCGCGCGGTTTTTTTGCAGTACACAAGGAAAAACCTACCCATGAAACTCGAAACACTGGCGGTGCATGCGGGCTATCTTCCCGATCCGACGACGCGTGCCGTGGCAACGCCCATTTACCAGACCACTTCCTACGCCTTCGACGATTCCCAGCACGGCGCGGATCTGTTCGATCTGAAGGTGCCCGGCAACATCTATACCCGCATCATGAATCCGACGCAGGACGTGCTGGAAAAGCGCGTCGCGGCGCTGGAGGGCGGCATTGCCGGGCTGGCCTTTGCTTCCGGCATGGCGGCGATTACCGCCGCGATCCAGACCATCGCCCAGGCCGGGGACAACATCATCAGCACCAGCACCCTGTATGGCGGCACCTATACGTTGTTTTCCCATACCTTGCCCGCCTATGGCGTGGAAGTGCGCTTTGCCGACCCGGAAAACCCGGAGGCGCTGGCATCCCTGTTCGACGCCCGGACCAAGGCCGTGTTCTGCGAATCCGTGGGCAATCCCCTGGGCAACATCACCGATTTCGAGAAGCTCTCGCAAATCGCGCACCAGCATCACGTGCCGCTGATCGTAGACAACACCGTGCCCTCGCCTTTTCTTTGCCGTCCCATCGAGCATGGCGCGGACATCGTGCTGCATTCGCTCACCAAGTACCTGGGCGGTCACGGCAATTCGCTGGGCGGCGTGATCGTCGATAGCGGCAAGTTTCCCTGGCGCGAACACCCGCAGAAATTCCGCTGCCTGAACGAGCCAGACCCCGCCTATCACGGCGTGGTCTATACCGAGGCGATGGGCGATGCGGCCTACATTGGCCGCGCCCGCGTCGTGCCGTTGCGCAACATGGGCGCGGCCATCAGTCCCTTCAACGCCTTTTTGCTTTTGCAAGGCATCGAAACCCTGACGCTGCGCATGGAGCGCATTTGCGACAACGCCGAAAAGGTGGCGCGTTACCTGCAAACGCACGCCAGGGTCAGTTGGGTGAATTACGCGGCCCTGCCCGACAGCCCCGCCTATCCGTTGGCGCAGAAGTACCTGCGCGGCCGCGCCTCCGGCATCCTCAGCTTTGGCGTCAAGGGCGGCATCGAGCGCGGCATCGCCTTCCAGGACGCCTTGCGGCTCTTCACCCGGCTGGTGAATATCGGCGACTGCAAGAGCCTCGCCTGCCATCCGGCCTCCACCACCCACCGCCAGCTTTCCGACGCGGAACTGAAAAAGGCGGGCGTCTCGAAAGACATGATCCGGCTTTCCATCGGCATCGAACACATCGACGACCTGCTCGCCGATCTGGAACAGGCACTCGGCTGACCCACCACGCCGCACGGTGTTCCTCCCCCCTGACAAGGGGGGTTTGCTTCAGGTATCAGGTATCAGGTATCAGAAAGGTATGCGGCGCTTTGCGCCGGGTAGTGGGGTGGATTGCCACGGCGCTCTGCGCCTCGCAATGACGAGGTGGGTGCGGTGGGCGGGCGGGAGTTTTCTTCCCCCCTGACAAGGGGGGACTGAGGGGGGGTTGCGGCGGTTCGGTTTGCACAGGAGGCAGATTTTTACCGGCGCACCGCGCCGCATGCTTCCTCTGATTCCTGATACCTGATACCTGATACCTGATTCCTGCCCCGCCGCCAAACCCCTCCCCGGCCCTCCCCTTGTCAGGGGAGGGAGTTGGGCGGCGCTTCGTTGGTTTGCTGCGCCCTGCGTCCGGATTGTCTTTGTCTCGCCGCTTTGCTTTCGATCCTGATATGATTTCGCCTCTTTCTCCCTGCCTCTTATCCCGATCATGAGTCCTGACGCAGTCCAGATTGTCGGCACGCTGATTTTTGCGGTTGCCATCCTGCATACCTTTTCCACGGGTATCTTTGAAAAGCTGGCTGTCCGGAATCCCGCCAATGCG
>JAITEO010000132.1 GCA_031281985.1 Zoogloeaceae bacterium
GTCGTTCCATGTGGCGCATAACGCCCTTGCAAGCTGCAACTTTCCCAGCAAAACCCTCTGACAACGTGCCGTGCCACCCCCTCCCGCCCTGTCGGGCACCCTCTCCCCCAAAGGATTGGGGGAGAGGGGACGGCAAGCGGTGGCGCGTCGTTGGTTTCCTCCACTTGGATTGCACCCTTCCGATGTCTTGCCTACTCAATCCAGCGTCGCGCCCGTGCTCTGTATCACTTTTGCCCAGACGGCATGGTCGGTTCTGATGCGTTGCGCGAGTTCTTCCGGTGTGCTGTGCAATGTCGTCAAGCCATGCGCGGCAAATTTTTCGCGCACTTCGGCGGTTTGTGAAATCACGTTCAAGGCATCATTCAGTTTTTTGACAATCTCTTTCGGTGTGGCGGCAGGCGCAATCAGACTGAACCAGCCATCGATCACGAAGCCGGGCAGTCCGGATTCCACGGCGGTGGGCACATTGGGCAGCAGCGGTGAGCGTTCGGCGCTGGTAATGGCCAACGCCTTGACCTTGCCCGCCTTGATCTGGGGAGAGAGTATCGTCTGGGTGTCGAAGGCCAGATCCACCTCACCTCCCAGAAGCGCGGTAATCGCCGGGGCGCTGCCCTTGTAGGGAATATGCAGCAGATCGACGCCGGCCTGAGTCTTGAAGCGTTCGCCCGTCAGGTGGCAGAGCGTGCCGCTGCCGCAGGAAGAATAGGTAATTTTCCCGGGTTTTTCTTTGGCAAGCGTGATGAGTTCCTGCAAGCTATTGACCGACAACGATGGGCTGGCGGCAATGATGTTGGGAACGGAAGCCAAAAGCGAAATCGGCGCGAAATCCCGGAAAGGGTCATAGGCGACTTTTTTGTTGAGATTGGGCAACAGGGTCAGTTGCCCGGCAGGCGCAACGGCAAGGGTATAGCCATCCGGGCTGGAGCGCGCCACGAATTCGGCGGCAATGGCGGTGCCCGCGCCCGGCTTGTTTTCGATGATGAAAGGCTGTTTCAGGATTTCCGCAAGTTTTTCGCCATAGACACGGGCAATGGTGTCGCAAGCGCCGCCCGGCGGAAAGGGAACGATCAGCTTTATCGGCTTGGATGGCCAGTTGGCGTCCTGGGCGTGGGCTACGGGCGCGGCAAGCGCAACCGCCAGCAGCAAAATGGCGGAAAAGAGGCGAAAAAGTGCAGGCATGGGGAAAACTCCTGAAAGGTTTGGAAAACACGCAACAGCGAGGTTCTCAACGCCCCGTAAACACCGGCGCGCGTTTGGCGTGGAACGCGTTGATGCCTTCGACGAAATCCGTGGAAGCGTTGATGTCGTCCAGGATGCGGGCGCGGGCGATGCCGGCGGCTTCGGTTGGCCCCTTGGGGATGACTTCGCCGACGAAATCCTTGAGCAGCGCCAGCACCCTCGGCGCATTGTCGGCAATCTTGCGCGCCAGTTCACGCGCGACGACAAGTTGCTGTCCGACGGGAACCACCCGGTTGACCAGGCCGATTTCATAGGCGCGTTGCGCGTCGATGGATTCGCCCAGGAGCAGCAATTCCATGGCGGCCTTGTGCGGAATGCGCGCGGCAAGGGAAGCGACCAGACCGCCCGCGAATCCCACCTTGGCTTCCGGGTAGGAGATGCGCGTATTGTCGGCAGCGACCGCCAGATCGGCCATCTGCAGGAACACCAGCCCGCCGCCCACCACCAGACCCGCCACGGCGGCAATGACCGGCTTATGCACGGGAACGCCGACACCGGGAATCGCCCGGAACAGGTCATGCGGAATATCCTTGAGATTCGCGCCCGCCGTGAAGGCCCTGTCGCCCGCGCCGGTCAGAATCGCCACTCGATCATTGCCTTCATTGAAGCGCAACCAGGCCGCATGTAACTGATCGATGACCTCATGCGTGAAGGTGTTGTATTTTTCGGGACGGTTGAGGGTGATTTCGGCAATGCCGTCATTGGATTCGTAGATGATTTCAGACATGGTTCTCTCCTATTTTTTTCCGGCTTCCAATTGCGCCTTGAAACGGTAGCGCGCCGCCAGATCATCCGCCACGCGTTTGGCGGCTTCCTTGCCGGATTGGGAAATGGCGCGACGACCATTGCCGTCGATAATGGCTCTAAAACTCTGGCCCCGGGTCACTTCTTCCACGACGCGGGTCAATTTGGCAACGATCTCCGGAGGCGTGCCCGCAGGGGCGAACAGGCCATCCCAAAGCGTGAAATCCGGCTCCGTGAAACCCAGTTCACGACTGGAAGGCACGTTGGGCAATTCCGGCAAACGTTCCTTGCCGATGGTCAAGAGCGGCACGAGCCGGCCTTCCTTGTACGCGCCCAAGGCGACGCCCAGGTTCGCCGTGCCAATCTGGGTGTGTCCGGCGATCAGGTCGGCAACCTGCGGCGCGGCACCTTTGTAGGGCACCTTGATCAGATCGAGCTGGTAATGCCGCGCCAGTTGTTCGACGGAAAGCTCGGAAAGCCCGCCCGTTCCGGTGATGCCAAAAGCCAGTTGCGGCTTGCTGGTATCGCGCGCCCGCGCCAGCAATTCGTCGAAAGTCTTGACGCCGATGGAAGGATGCGCCCAGAGCACATAGATCGATTCCACCGCCAGGCCTATGGGCGTAAAGTCCTTGACCGGATCGAAATTCACCGGCTCCGGCGAGGAGACGACATTGCCGACCAGCGCCGTCGTATTGGCAAACAAGAAGGTATAGCCATCCGCCTTGCCGCGCGCCACATGCCGAATGCCGATGGCGCCCGTCGCGCCCGGCTTGTTTTCCACGATGACTGGCTGCCCCAGTTGCGTGGAAACGCCATGCGCCAGCGCGCGCGCATATGTATCCACTTCCCCGCCCGCAGGCCAGGGGACGACAAAGGTGATCGACCGCGTCGGCCACGCCGTCTCTTCCGCCTGCGCCAACAAGACGCCGCCCAACACGGCGGCAACGCCGATCCACATTGAAACCATACGCCGGATAAATCCGCGCCCTTCTTGCTTCTTCATGAATTTTTCTCCTTGAAAATCAGATATGAAGCGGCAAAGCGTAGAGGGAGCGACCGCGGATGCAAACGAATAAAAACAAATAAGCGAATAAAGG
>JAITEO010000297.1 GCA_031281985.1 Zoogloeaceae bacterium
TCCACCGTTTGCCGATCCGGTTGGGCAAAGCCCACGCGTCGGATGTCCAGCATCACACAACCGCTGCGTGACGTATTGCGCGCACGGCATACAGGCTTTCCAGTCTCTCGGCATCCGGGTGTTCCTTGTGGGATTTCTCGGCGCTTTGGCCCGGATGCTCCTTTTGTTCCTCATCGGATTTCGCCGGAACGAAAGGCCGCCGGTATTACCCCAATACTTCCGGGGCGACTTCGCAATCGACGCGGTACGTCATGATGCTTTCCTTTCTCCGGTTTGGTTGCTGGCCTTTGTACCGATCTCCGCTTCCTCCGTCTTCTGCCCCCAGGCTCGCCGTGCGTGGCGGGCGACGGTGAAGCCTTGTTCCAGCAGGGCGCCGTCGTTTTCTTGCAGCGCGCGCGCAAAGTCGCGCAACTGCCGCTGGTAGGCGCTGATTTCCTCCAGCAGGGCGGCGCGGTTGGCGAGGCAGATGTCGCGCCACATTTCCGGGTGGCTGGCGGCGATGCGGGTGAAATCCCGGAAACCGGAGGCGGCGAATTCAAAAAAGAGCGGCGCGTCGGGGCGTTCCGCCAGATCGCGCACCAGGGCAAAGGCCAGAAGGTGCGGCAGGTGGCTGACGGCGGCAAAGACACGGTCGTGCTGCTCCGGCGTCAGTTCGCAAATCTGTGCGCCACACAGACGCCAGACGCGCTTGACCCGCTCCAGGGAGGCCGCGCTGTTTTCCGGCAAGGGCGTCAGCACCACCTTGCGGCGTTGGAACAGATCGCCTTTCGCGGCGAGCGCGCCACTGTTTTCCGCGCCCGCAATCGGATGCGCGGGCACGAACTGGCCGATCTTGCCGCCAAAGGCCGCATACGCCGCCCGCACGACATCCGTTTTGGTGCTGCCGCCATCCATGACCACGGTATGCACGCCGATGTGCGCGGCGATCTGCTCGAATACGGCGGGCATCTGGCCGACCGGCGTTGCCGCCAGCACCAGATCCGCGTCCGCGAGTTCATGCGCCGGATGCGCGCCCGCCCGGTCGATGATGCCCAGCGCGCAAGCCTCCGCCAGGGCTTCCGGCCGCCGCCCAAACCCCACCACTTCCCTCGCCGCCCGCGCGGCCTTCAGCGCCAGCGCAAACGAGCCGCCAATCAACCCGACGCCATAGATGACCACCTTGCCCAATTCCACGGAAACCGCCGCGCGCGCATCAGAAGAAAAAGAATTCATGGCAGTGTTCGTGTCATTGGGCATGATGCGATCATAAGTTCTCCAAACAGGATACAGCCCACAGACCACAAAGGCGAGCCGCGCGCGCCACTCTGTCCTCTGTCTCCTGTCTCCTGCTCAGGGCGTGGCGGCGATGCCGGTTTCTTCCGGCGTGGTCAGCAGGATGTAGCGGTTGCGGTCTTCCGCGAATTTGGCGCGGATTTGCGCCAGTTCGTTTTTCTTGATTTCCAGCAGGGCGCTTTGCGCCTTGATGGTGGTTTCTTCGTTGCGCACCTGGCTTGCGGCTTCCGGCGACATCTGGCCGGTGGCCGCCACTTCGTCTTCCAGCGCCCGCTTGCGTTTTTTCGCGGCGTCGATCAGGGACTGGGCGTTCTTGATGGCAATCTTGACATCCGCCTCGCTGCGCTCGCGCATCCGATCCAGTCCCTCCACGCTGTCGTAGGTTTGCAGCAGGGCGCGATCCTTGCGCGCCTGAAGACGGATACGATTCCGCTCCTCCTGCTCCTGGCGGGCTTTTTCATCCGCCAGCCTTTTTTCTTCCTCGCTCATGCGCGGGGCGATGGTGCGGATCAGGAACCCCTGCTGGTTGTAGACCTTGAGCATGCGGCCGTTGCAGCGCGGCGGCATGACATCGCCACAGGTGTAACGCCCGCTGGCGTCGTTGCAGCAGATGCTCTCATTGGCGGCGGCAAGCGCCGGAGCGGCAGGGACAAGGAAAAAGAGAAGGAAAAACAGGAAAGCGCCGACGGCGACACGCCCAGCCAGCAACAAGCGCGCGCCGAAAGCGGCAATCGCCCTGCATTTTCGCTGCCCAAGCTCCTGCTGAATTGCGTTCACCTTGCCCCCATGCGCACAAAAAAACAAAACGAGTTACATCAAAATACATACCAGCCAATAAAAATCCTATGCCCATGATTTCAAAGCATTTTTATACTCGCGTTCGGCATGGCGCGGATCGGGCTGACGCAAATTGACACCAGCGCGACAAAACGCGGAGCCGACAGACGGCGGGCGGCGGCGATTTTTCGTCTTTTGCGCCCGTGTCTTGCCGCGCCCATCGTGCGCACCTCTTTGCCTTTTGCCTCCTCAACTCGCCTCGAGCGCCGGGGCGCGTCCGCTCATGGCGTTGTTGGGGTCCGTGAGCAGTTCCCGCATGTCCAGGATCAGCACGATCTGGCCATTGGAAAGCGTGGTCACGCCCGCGACGCCGTGCGGACGGAAATCTTCCAGCGACTTGATCACCGCGTCGTCGCGTCCGGCAAAGCTATCCACGCCGAGGATGAAGCTGCGCTCCGCCGTCTGCATGAGCACGCCGTATTCGGGATACCGCTCCTGCTGCCAGCCGAGCAGGCGCACCAGGGGGATGACCGGCAGGATTTCGCCGCGCACCACCAGCGTGGATTTGCCGCCGACTTCCTGCACCTTGTCGCGCTCGATGGGCAGAATCTCGCGCACCAGGGAAAGCGGCAGGGCGAAGGGCTGCTCGCCCAGGAGCACCAGCAGCACCGGCAGAATCGCCAGCGTCAGCGGCAGGGAAATCAGGAATACCGAACCCTTGCCGATTTCCGAGCGAATCTCGATGGAACCGTTCAGCTTCTGGATGTTGGTCTTCACCACATCCATGCCGACGCCGCGCCCGGAAACGTCGGAAATCTGCGTCTTGGTGGAAAAGCCGGGCAGCAGGATCAGGTTGAAACTCTGGCGGTCATCCAGGGTGTTGGCCTCTTCCTCGCTGATCAGTCCCTTTTCCACCGCCTTGGCGCGGATGGCTTCCGGCGCCATGCCGTGCCCGTCGTCCGCGACGATGATGACGATGTGATCGCCTTCCTGCCGCGCTTCCAGGCGCACCAGGCTCTTGGACGACTTGCCCGCCGCCGCGCGTTCTTCCGGGCTTTCCACGCCGTGATCGACCGCGTTGCGTATCAGGTGGATCAGGGGATCGGACAGATCCTCGATCATGTTCTTGTCGACTTCGGTTTCTTCCCCGGCCAGCACCAGTTCCACGTCCTTGCCCAGTTGCCGCGCCAGATCGCGGGCAATGCGCGGATACTTCTGGAACAGGCGGCCAATCGGCTGCATCCGGGTTTTCATCACCGAATTCTGCAAATCGGAAACCAGCAGATCGAGCTGGCTTATCGCCTGATCCAGGGCGTGCAGGGTTTCGGAATCGTTCTTGCCCGCCAGGATGTCTGCCCGAAGACTGGTCAGCCGGTTCTTGGTCAGGCCGATTTCGCCGGAAAGATTCAACACCTGATCCAGACGAGCGGTATCGACGCGAATGGTGTTTTCGCGCGCGACATCGACCCGCCGTCCGCCGCCGCCCGCGCCGCCGCTCTTTTGCGCTGGCGGCACGGCGGGAACATTGCTCCTCGCCTCATTACTTCCCGCATCGTGCGCGCCGCTTCCCGCATCGCTTCGCGCGGCGGCGGCGGGGATGACCTCGCCGGAAACCGCGGTTTGCGGCTGGCCGCTGACGGCGGCGTGCAGGGCTTCCCAATCCGGGCCGTTCGCGCCGCTGGCGTTTCCTTGCGGCGCGGCCTCGGCATTCGCATCCGCATCCGCATCTGGTTTGGGCTGGCCTTCCGCCGCCGCCTTCAGGGAGACCAGCAGATCGGCGGGCGCGGGCGACGGCTGCACGCCGGAGGAAAGGTCGCCGAACATGTCGCGCACGCCCTTGGTGGCGGCCATGATCATGTCCATCAATTCGGGCGACAGGGCAAGCTCGCCGTTGCGCAGCTTGTCGAACAGAGTTTCCGTGCGATGGCAGAGGGTGACGAGTTCCGTGGCGTTCAAAAAGCCCGCTCCGCCCTTGATGGTATGGAAACCACGGAAAATGTCGTTCAACAAGCCCCGGTCATCCGGGCTTTTTTCCAGATCGACCAGTTTGTTGTCCACATCGGACAAGAGATCGCCGGCTTCCTGCAGAAAGTCCTGCAAGAGATCTTCCATGCCTGCAAAGTCGCTCATTTCCTTCTCCTTCTCAGAAACCCAGGCTATCGAGCAGATCATCGACCTGCTGCTGGTTTACCACCACGTCGGAACGTCCCTCCGCATTGACCACCGGCCCGTTCATCAGGTTGGGCACCTCCGAACGCTTGCTTTGCGGCACGACTTCCAACAGTGCCGACATCAGGCCATTTTCCAGATCCTGCGCCAGCGCGACGATTTTCTTGATCACCTGCCCGGTCAAATCCTGGAAGTCCTGCGCCATCATGATTTCCATCAGTTGCGCATTCACGATGCCGGTTTTTTCCGGCAGAGCGCCATTCAAGTACGCGCGCGTCTCTTCGGCCAAGCCGCGAAATTCGGCGGTCGTCAGTTGATTGGCGAACACCTTGTCCCAACGCGCGCCCAGCGATTTTGCCGCGCCTTCCAGCGCCTCCATCGCCGGTTGCGCCACGTCGGTGGCATTCAACACCCGGCAGGCGGCCTGTTCGGTGAGATTGGCGACATAGGCCAGGCGATCCTTGGCGTCCGGCAGGGCGCTCACCGTGTTTTTCAGGAGATCGTCATAGCCCAGTTCGCGCAGGGTGGTGTGCAACTGCCGCGCCATTTGTCCGATGCGGTTGAAGACGTTTTCCTGCGCCGGCCAGTCGCTGCCTTCGCCCGCCTCGCCGGCAGACTGCGCGCCGGGCGCGGATTCGACCGCATGCTGCTGCGCGCCGGAGACGACGGAATCGAACAGCGCCTGCAGGTTCTTGCCGTCGCCCGCCTTCAAAGCGGCGGCAACCGGCGCGGGGGAAGGCGCTTCCAGATGCACGGAAGCCGCTATGCTGTCGAAGAGCGCTTCCAGGTCGGGGGAGTCATTATCAGCGGACATGCGTTTCTCCAGGACTTCAGGCCGCGGCCATCTTTTCAAAAATCTTGTTCAGTTTTTCCGAAAGCGTCGCCGCCGTGAACGGTTTGACGATATAGCCGCTCGCGCCCGCCTGGGCGGCGGCGATGATGTTTTCCTTCTTGGCTTCCGCCGTGATCATCAGTACCGGCAGGTGTTTCAGCGTCGGCGTGGAACGCACGGTCTGCAACAGGGTCAGGCCGTCCATGTTGGGCATGTTCCAGTCGGTGATGACGAACTCGAACGTATCGCCATTGAGCTTTTGCAGCGCGATGGCGCCATCCTCCGCCTCGTCGATGTTGGTAAACCCAAGCTCTTTCAAGAGATTGCGCACGATGCGCCGCATGGTGGAAAAATCATCCACCACCAGGATTTTCATCTTGGAATCCGGCATGATTATTCCGTCCCCTCGTAAGTTGTATTCTTGTTCATTTCAACGCTCCACCAACGGACGCAGGGTATCCGCCAGAACTTCCGCGTCGAATTTCGCGACATAGGCGTCCACGCCCACCGACTTGCCCATGGCGCGATTGGCCTCGGAAGACAGGGACGAATGCATGACCACCGGAACGCCCTCGAAATTGGGGTCCGACTTGATGCTCTTGGTCAGCACATACCCATCCATCTCCGGCATTTCGGCATCGACCAGGATCAGGCTGATTTCGTCGCGTATCGGTATCCCCGCCTGCCTGGCGTGCGCGGCGATGGCTTGCAGGCGCGTCCAGGCTTCCGCGCCGTTGTTGGCGTGTTTGTGCTTGACGCCCAGCTTGTCCAGCACTTCGGCGATTTTCTTGCGCGCCACGATGGAATCGTCGGCGAAGAAGACCTTGGTGTTTTCCTTCACCCGCGCCGGAGGCACATCGACGATGATGGCCTCGCCAAAGGCGTTGGACAGGATCTGCTCGACATCGAGGATGGAGACCAGGTGTCCGCCCTCCAGTTCGATGACGGCGGTGATCAACCCCTGGTTGGCGTTCAGGACGCTTTCCGGCGCTTTCACCTTTTCCCAATCCACGCGAATGATGCGATCGACCTCATGCACCAGGAACCCCAGGGTGCGCTTGGAGTATTCGGCGACCATCATGCTGGTTTCCGGCCCCAGCGTGGGCTGTGCTTCCAGATCGAGGAAGGCGGCGAGCGACAATACGGGGATCACGTTGCCGCGCAGGGACACCAGCCCTTCCACGCCGCGCGGCATGTTGGGCGTCTTGGTGATGTGCGGCGTGCGCCGGACTTCGCGCACCTTGAAGACGTTGATGCCGAAGGTTTCGTTGGTGCCCAGGGAAAACAACAGGATTTCCATCTGGTTGGAACCCGCCAGGCGCGTGCGGGCATCCACGCCATCCAGAAGGTTTCCGTTTTCTTTGACGTTCATTGGCATCTCCCGATGTCACGCGGCCACGGGCGCGGGCACGTTGCTGTTGTGCGTCAGGCGACGCGCCAGCGTTTCCGAAAGGCGTTGCGGCTCGAATTTGGGCACATATTCATCCACCCCGACCGAAAGACCGAGTTTCTGGTTGGACATGCCGGAAAGCGACGAGTGCATGATGACGGGAATCGAGGCGAAACGGGCGTCGTTCTTGATCCTCTTGGTCAGGATATAGCCGTCCATGGCGGGCATTTCGATGTCGGTCAGCACCAGGCTGATCATTTCCGCCGGCGATTTGCCCAGGCTGTTGGCGTAACTTGCCATTTTTTCCAGTTCTTCCCACATCTGCTGGCCGTTGTTGGCGGCCACATACTTGATGCCCATCGCGTCCAGGGTGCGCATCACCTGCTTTCTGGCGACCACGGAATCGTCGCAGAAGAACACCATCAAATCCGGGTTGTTCAGTTGCGGCAGGTTCTTGAAGCGCAGGTCATCCTCGTCGGTATGCGCGGTGTCGGCGAGGATCTTTTCCACGTCCATCATCATGATCAGCCGCCCGTCCTCCAGTTCCGTGACCGCCGTCACCAGGCCGCCCATCTGCGCCATGAGCATTTCCGGCGGCACGCGCATCATGCTCCAGTCCAGGCGCAGGATCGTGTCGACAGCTTCCACCAGGAAGCCCTGGGTATGCCCATTGTATTCGGTGACGATCATGACGTCGCGGCGCACGTCGGAATCCACCCAGGCGTACTTGGCCAGATCGACCACCGGCACCAGCACGCCGCGCAGGCTGGTCATGCCTTCCACGGCGGGCGGCATGTCCGGCGCGGCGGTAATCGGCGGGGTTCGCATGACCTCGCGCACCTTGAACACGTTGATGCCATAGGTCTCCCGCCGTCCGGTACGCCGGTCTTCTCCCAGGGAGAAGAGCAGGATTTCCAGCTTGTTGGTGCCTGCGAGCTTGGTTCTCGCATCGATGCTCTTCAGCAATTCGGACATCTTCAATCCCCCAAACAATTCCAGCGCGCTTTTTCAAGAAGCCGGAAACAAAACACACAGGGACAAGGATACACAGAAATCGCGCGCACTGAAACTTCGCGCCGTATTCTTGCCGGACATTTTGCACCCTGCGCCACAGGAACTGAATACCTTTTCGTTAACGCTTGCAGACCGGGGTGCCCTTTTGTTAACGCTTCTTGACCGGAAAAAGCGCCAGCACGCGCCCCGCGATCTGCCCAATGTCCGCCACTTCCTCCACCGCGCCGATCTGGAAGGCTTCCCTGGGCATGCCATAGACCACGCAACTGGCCTCGTCCTGCCCGAAGGTATGCGCCCCCGCGTGGCGCATGGACAACAGCCCCTGCGCGCCGTCCTTGCCCATGCCGGTGAGGATCACGCCCACCGCCAGCCGCCCCATCACGGCGGCAGCGGAAGAGAACAGCACATCCACGGAGGGACGGTGCCCATTCATCGGCGGCGTCTGCACCAGTTCAATCGACAGATGATCGCCTTCCCTTTGCACCTGCATGTGATGATTGCCCTTGCTGACATAGACCGTGCCTTCCGCCACCAGCTCGCCGCCCTGCGCCTCGCGCACGCGCGGCAGGCACACCCGGTCCAGGTTGGCGGCGAACACGGCGCTGAAGGTCTCCGGCATGTGCTGCACAATCAGGATGGGCGGACAATTGGCGGGCATCCCCAAGAGCACCTTCTTGATCGCCTCGGTGCCGCCCGTGGACGCGCCGATGAAAATCACCTTGCCGCCCGTAGTCCCCACCGGATACGGCGGCGGCTCGACCGGAGCGGACGCGGACGCGCTCACGCTCTGGACAGCAGCCGCAGACCTTGCGCGTGCATAAACGCGCAAGCGCGCGCTCTTGGCGGCGCGGATTTTTTCCGCCAGTTCCCGCCCGTACTCGTTCAGGCGCTGGAGATTTTCCGCCCTGGGCTTGGCGATGACATCCACCGCGCCCAGTTCCAGCGCCTTCAGGGCGGTTTCCGTTCCTTCCTGGGTGAAGGCGGAGACCATGACCACCGGCATGGGGCGCTTCTGCATCAGGCGTTCGAGAAACTCCAGCCCGTTCATGCCCGGCATCTGCACGTCCAGCGTCAGCACGTCCGGTTTCAGGGCGAGCAACATGTCGTGCGCGGCGCGCGCGTCGCCCGCCGTCCCCACGACTTCGAGATCCGGCGCGGCGCCGATGATCCGGCTCAACTGCCTGCGCATGAAACTGGAATCATCTATGACCAGAACGCGAATCGACATGTCCCTCCTCATCACTCACAACGCCGGAACAGCCCCGGCTGGCTCATCCGCGCCTTGCCGCCAGGGCATAGACCGTCTTGCCCAGGGAATGGAACAAGTCCGCAGCGTGCAGGAAACTTTCC
Organism: Zoogloeaceae bacterium; assembly: GCA_031281985.1. Classification (GTDB taxonomy): domain Bacteria; phylum Pseudomonadota; class Gammaproteobacteria; order Burkholderiales; family Rhodocyclaceae; genus Azovibrio. The sequence goes on from JAITEO010000297.1 coordinate 8,805, forward strand.
GAATGTCCGGCGAACAACAGGCCATCCGGCTGCAACATCGGCGCAAAGCGCGCCAGAATCTTGTATTGCGTCGGTTTGTCGAAATAGATCATGACATTGCGGCAAAAAATCACATCCAGCGGCCCGCGCACCGGCCACACTGGGTCCAGCAGGTTGATCCGCCGGAAACTGAGCATCTGCCGCAATTCCGGCTTGACGCCATAGACATTCCCCTCCGGCGTCACGCTCTTGTTGAAGTAACGCTTCAACTGCTCCAGGGGAATCTTGTCTACGCGATCCGGGGCATACACGCCCTTTTCCGCCGTCGCCAGCACGCTGGTGTCCAGATCGGAACACAACACGCTGATATGCGGGCCGCCGTTGGGGAAGGTATCCGCCGCCGTGATGGCGATGGAATACGGCTCCTCGCCGGTCGATGCCGCGCAGCACCAGATGCTGATTTGCCTGCGTTTTTCCGCCACGGCGCGCAGATGCTGGGACAATACGGGGAAATGGTGCGGCTCGCGGAAGAAGGAGGTCAGGTTGGTGGTCAGCGCGTTGACGAAGCCTTCCCATTCCGCCGCGCCGCGGCTGAATTCCAGGTGATCCAGATACTGCTTGAACGACTTCATCCCCGTTGCCCGCAGACGCCGCGCCAGGCGGGAATACACCATGTCCTGCTTGGCGGGCGAGAGGGAAATTCCCGCCTTGTCGTAGATCAGTTTGCGCACCCGCTCGAAATCCGCCACGCAAAAGACGAATTCGCGCGCGGCGGCGTCTTCCGCCGTGGCGGGCGCCAGCGTATTGCTCGCCTGGCGGATGCTGGCCAGGCGCTCGCTCAGGGTCGGCGGTTTGGGCGGCTCGGTAGGCATCAGCGCGCGGCTCCCGATGGCGGCGGCGTCAGCGCCGCCGCGTCCGGAAGCTCCTCGTCCGCCACTTCGACTTCCGGGCTGTCTTCCTGCAGGATGGCCATTTCCGTGCGCTTGTTCAGCACCACGATGCTGATGCGTCGGTTGACCGGGTTCAGCGGGTCATTCGGATCGAACAACACGGAAGAAGACAGACCCACCACCCGCAATACCTTGAGATCATCCATGCCCGCGCTCACCAGTTCGCGCCTCGAGGCGTTGGCGCGGTTGGCGGAAAGCTCCCAATTGGAAAACCCCTGCTGCCCGCCGGAAAACTGCGCCGCGTCGGTGTGTCCGGCCAGGCTGATGCGATACGGCACCTCATTCAACACCTGCCCGATTTCCCGCAGGATGTCGCGCGTATAGGGCTTCAACCGGTCGCTGGCGAGATCGAACATGGGGCGATTCTGTTCATCGACAATCTGGATGCGCAGGCCCTCGGAGGTGATATCCAGTTTCAGTTGCTCCTTGAAGATGCGCAGTTGCGGCGTATCGTCGATCAGTTCCTCGATGCGTTTTTTCAGGGCTTCCAGGGAACGTCTCTCACGCCGCTCGTATTCGCGCTGCGCCTGCCGCCGTTTTCGCGCCGCATCCACATCCGCGGCGTTTCGCACCTGCCCGGCGCTGCGGGTCAAATCCGTGCCGCCGCCCTGCAGGATGCTGTCCGCGTCGCCCGTGCCGCTGCCGCCGCTGCTGGCGACCTTCAGCGGATTCTGGAAGAATTCGGCCAGTCCCTGCAAGTCGCCCTTGGCCGTGGAACCCAACAGCCACATCAGGAGAAAGAACGCCATCATCGCCGTCACGAAGTCGGCGTAGGCCAGCTTCCAGGCGCCGCCATGCGCGCCTTCGCCGCCCTTCTTGATGCGCTTGATGACGATGGGACGCGAGGAATCGCCGCTCACTCGCCGCTCCCTCGCGGGGAAACCCGCAATCTAGCGCGCATGTCTCATCTCCCCTTGCGGCTCTTCAATTCTTCTTCCAGTTCCAGGAAACTGGGACGCGCGTCGGCGGGCAGGTTCTTGCGCCCGAATTCCACCGCCACCTGCGGCGCGTAGCCGGACATGGAGGCCAAAAGCACCGCCTTGACCACATTGAACACGCTGCTGCCCTCGCCCGCCTTCTGCTCCAGCAAGGTGGCAATCGGCTGGATGAATCCATAGGACAACAAAATCCCCAGGAAGGTGCCCACCAGCGCGCCGCCAATCATCTTGCCCAATACCGGCGGCGGCTCGCCCACCGATCCCATGACATTGACTACGCCCATCACCGCCACCACGATGCCGAAGGCCGGCATGGCGTCGCCCAGCTTGGACATGACGTGCCCGGGAATTTCCGCGGTATGGTGATGCGCGTCCAGTTCCTGATCCATCAGTCCCTCGATCTCCAGCGTAGTCAGGTTGCCGCCGACCATCATGCGCAGATAGTCGGTCATGAATTCCGTCACGTGATGGTCGTGCAGGATGTCGGGATACTTGGAAAACAGCGGGCTGGATTCCGGATTTTCCACGTCGTTCTCAATCGACATCAAGCCTTCCTTGCGCACCTTGGTGAGCAGCTCGAAGAGCAGGGAGAGCACGTTTACGTAATACGCCTTGTTGTAGCGCGACCCCTTGAACAGCCCCGGCAAGGCGCCCAGCACGTTCTTGATGACCTTGAGACTGTTCCCGGCCACGAAAGCGCCCACCATCAGGCCCACGATCGCCAGATACTCCGTCGGCATCCAGAGCGCGGCCAGGCTGCCGTGTATCGAATACGTGCCGACAGCCGAAGCAAGAATGATGAGATAACCGATAATCAGAAACATGAAATCCACCCCTGAGAACGTTCATAGCAAACGACATACGTCCACGCAGGTCACGCAACGTTTTCTGCATTCTAACCCCCGTCCCCGCGAACAGCAAAGCGGCATGACGACGGGGGGGGCAATTTGGAGCGGAGAAAACCAACGAAGCGCCGCCGCTTGCCGTCCCCTCTCCCCCAATCCTTTGGGGGAGAGGGTGCCCGACAGGGCGGGAGGGGGTAGCACGGCACGTTGCCCTCTCCCGGCCTTCGGCCACCCTTGCAGGGTGCAAGCCCTTGCAGGGTGCAAGCCCTCCCCCGCAAGCGGGAGAGAGGGCAGCAAGCGGCGGCGCTTCGTCTGGGATAGATTATTTACACGACATCTTCCACTTTCAATTGCGCCCGGGAAGGCTTCCAGGTGGAACGCACTGCCCTCCCCCTACCGCAAAAACGTGGCCTGCGTTACGCTCTCACCGTTCTTGAA
>JAITEO010000291.1 GCA_031281985.1 Zoogloeaceae bacterium
CTACCGGGCACTGCTCTTTCCTTCCAATATCGATCAGCATTACATCCTCACCCAGCGCGACAGGCTTGAGGCCTATCTGGAGGCGGGCGGACAGATAGTCTGCAATGGTCATGTCGTCCAGCCTTTCCTGCGCTTTCTGCGCACTTATGAAGTCGCGCCCTACAAAGACGTGGAAACACTCAGGATTCACCCCGCCGCCCCTCACCCCATCTTTGCCGGCGTCGATTACGAAGATCTGACCTTCCGCCGTGGTGTTGCCGGATTCTATTCCCGTGGCAGCAACCCGGCGCCGGAAGGCGCGGAAATCCTCAGCACGATCAGCCCGCAGCGCCTGCCGGTCGATTGGCTGTTGAATCTGCCCGGCGGCGGACGCCTGCTGGTGCATTCCGGCAACGACATCTGGATGCACGCCAATGACGACAACTCCGCCGCGCGCATCGCGCCGCAATTGATGAACTGGTTACAGGAGGCCGCATGAGCACCCAACCCTTGATCGCCGTACTGGACAACGGCACGTATTTTCATCACCGCACCCTGCATACGCCAGAATTTGCGCCGTATTTCAACCGTGTCATCTACGCGCGCGAACTCGATGCCGCTGCCCTGGCGGACGTTGACGCGCTGATCGTGCTTGACCGCACCAACCCGGAATTGCTGATCGGGCATCGCCAGCTTTTGGCCGACTTTCTCGCGGCGGACAAAACCTTGGTCGTCCTGGGAGAAAGCAGCCCGGAATTGTGGCTCGACGGCGTGGAGAGCACGCCCTGCCCGACCAATTTCTGGTGGTGGCTCACGCCCGGCGCGGATTCCGGTTTGCGGCTGGCCACGCCGGAACACCCGCTTTTCAGGCACATGACGCTTGCCGACGCCACATGGCACCAGCACGCAACCTTTCGCCTGCCGCCCGGCGCGCGCTCACTCGTGGACATGGTCGATGCCGGTTCGATTCTCTATGAAGAAATCCGCCCAGGCGCGGGACGCCTGATCGTTACTTCCCTGGACCCCGCGTACCACCACGGCAGCTATTTCATGCCAGCCACGACGCGCTTTCTGCGCGGATTCCTGTCCTGGTTGCAGGAATCACTCCAACAATCACTCCAACACAAGGCGACGGCAAACGCACACAACATCGCCGCCTGATTTTCATCCCCACCACAACAATTGCAAAAGGAATACCCCATGAAACCAAAACGATTTTCCGGCACAGCGCCCATCGCCACCGCTGTCGCCATGCTGTGCGCCGCGCCTGTGACATATGGGCAGAGCGCGGGCGAAGTCACCTTGCCTGAAGTCTCCGTCACTTCCGGGCAGGGCGACCAGGAAACGAAGGCAAATCGTGTACGACCACTCGGCGCGGAATTGCCTGAACCGGGCATCCTGCGCCAAGTCGCGCAACCGGCCAGCGTGGTCGACCGTCAGGAGATCGAGCGCATCAACAGTGGCAGCACGCTGGAACTGCTGGCGCGTACTCCCGGCGTCAGCATGAACCGCAACGGCGGCATTGCCGGCACCGCCTTCGTGCGCGGCATGAACACCAATGACATGCGCGTGCCGCTGTTCATCGATGGCGATCGTTTTCGGGGGCGCAATACCCTGCAATTCATGTTGCTCAGTCCCAGCGAAATCGAGCGGATAGAAGTACTGCGCGGGCCGGCTTCATCCATTTACGGCAGCGACGGGCTGACCGGACTCATCAATGTCGTGACGCGACGCCCGTCCCCGGCCGCGCTCGACCAGCCCTTCGGTTTTGTCGGCGGAGAATTCGGCCTCTCCTGGCGCTCCAACAACAATGGCTTCCAGACGGATGCCGCCGTTGAAATGGCCGGAAACGGTTTCGATCTGCGCGCCTACGTTGCCGGACGGCACGCCGACGACTATCACAGCGGCGAGCGCAAAATCTCCAATAGCGATTATGAAACCCGCTCCGGTGGCCTGGTCGTGGGCTACAGTTTCGACGCCCGCCGACGTCTCGAATTGAGTCTGCGCGCCACCACGGTGGAAGACGGCGCCGCCAGCACACTGCCCACCAATACCATGAAATCGCGGCGCGACCCGCTCAAGGTCAAGCAGGCGCGCATTGCCTATTCCGGGGATTCGGATACCGGCCTGTTCCGCCAGATCAGCGCCAGTCTGTATGTCAACGAATTCGACACGGAAATTTCTTCCCGCAATACCAGCCGGACGGACAGGATTACGGATTCCTGGAACCACGTTCAGGGGCCGGTCACGATTGGCGGCGCATTGCGGGGGGTCATTCCCTGGGAGCAGACCGTCACCACGGTCGGCATGGATTTCATGCACGAACATTTCCCCGGCACGAAGACCCGCACCCAAACCACCTTTCTCGACGCGAATGGCAAGGTCACCAGTGTTGTGCGCGGTCGTTACACGCAGAATGTTCCCAATACAACCTGGGCCAACGCGGGCGCGTTTGCCAACATCGACTGGAATCCCGCTCCGCAATGGATGATTTCCGCGGCGGGCCGTTACGACTGGTTCTTCACTGATGTCAAACTTTCGCCCATGCCTTCCCCGGATTTGGTGCCCATTTTCCGTGAGGTGCAGGATCAGACGGAAAGCGCCGTTACCGGCAGCCTTGGCTTCAGCTTCCGGCCCACGCCAGTGTTCGAATGGGTCGGCAGCGTCGGTTCCGCGTTCCGCATGCCCTGGAGCATGGAAATGTTCAACAGCGGCTTTACCGGCACCAGCTACACCATCCCCAACCCCGGCCTGAAACCGGAACGCGGCGTCAATGTCGAAACCGGATTCCGGCTTCATTTCGACAACGCCAATTTCGAAGTAACCGCCTTTCAGAGCCGTTTCAAGGATTTTCTGCAAACGGTGACCACGACCTATGAAGGCCTACCCGCAACGCAACGGCAGAATGTCGGACGCGCGCGCATCACCGGCCTCGAAGCCCAATGGCGCTGGCAGCTCAACCGGGAATTCAACTGGTTCGGCAACGCCACCCTGTTGCGCGGCACGAACCGCACCACGGGCGATCCGCTGATTTCCATCGTTCCGCTGTCCATGCTGACCGGCCTGCAATATGTCGCGCCGGGCGGCGGCTATGCCATCACCGGCGAACTGGAACTGGCACGCAGAAAATCCCGCGTCAGCCCCGCGGAATACCCAACCAGCGGCTACGGCGTTTTCAACCTCTACGCCGAACTGCAACTCGACCGCCTTGGCCTGAAAGCGGGGAACAACACCAAACTGACGTTCGGCATCAGCAACCTGTTCGACAAAACCTATCGCAGCGGCGCAAGCGCATCGAATATCAACTATCCATTCAGTGCCTACAACCCCTTGCAGGAACCCGGACGCAGCTTCAACATCGCGTTGCGAAGCCGCTTTTGACGCACGTATGAGGAAGCGTCAAAAAGTAGGTTTGTTTTTTTGATG
>JAITEO010000313.1 GCA_031281985.1 Zoogloeaceae bacterium
AGAGGAATCACGCGGCGCGCCGGTAAAAATCTGTCACCCCTACCGAAGGAAAGGCAACGCCACCCCAAAGCCAAGGATGGTTTTCGTTGGTTTTTATACGGTTTGAAGCCAGGCGTTGCCTGGTTTCAAACCCCAAGATAAATCGGCAAAAAGTGGTTTTTTTACTTTTTGCCGTTCAAGCAATCAGCGCCATCTTGCGTCTCAAAAACGCGATTTGTGTTTTCAGCGGCAGGGATTTGGGGCAGACGTCGTGGCAGGCCAGGAGCGACATGCAGCCGAAGACGCCGGTATCGTCGCCGATGAGTTCGAAGTAATCGTCGTCGTCGCGCGTATCGCGCGGGTCGGCGCGAAAGCGGGCGATCTTGCCCAGGCCGACCGCGCCGACGAAATCCGGGCGCATCTGCGCGGTGCCGCAGGCGGCGACGCAGCAGCCGCATTCGATGCAGCGATCCAGTTCGTAGATGGCTTCGGCGGTCTCCGGCGGCATGCGCTCCTCGATGCACTTAAGGTCGGGTTCCGTTTCCCTGGCGTGCAGCCAGGTTTCCAGGCGTTCGCTCATGCCGCGCATCCACTTGCCGGTATTTACCGAAAGATCGCCTATCAACTCGAAGAAAGGCAGCGGCGTGAGCGTGCTTTCCAAGGGCAGGTCGGCGACCAGGGTGCGGCAGGCCAGGCGCGGACGGCCATTGACCATCATGGCGCAGGAACCGCAGATGCCGGCGCGGCAGACGAAATCGAATTGCAGGGTCGGGTCCTGGTGTTCGCGCAGTTCGTTCAGGGCGATGAACAGCGTCATGCCGTCGGCTTCTTCCAGTTCATAGCGTTGCAGGCGCGGCTCGCTTGCGGCTTCCTGCGGGTTGTAGCGCAGGATGTTGAGGACGACGCGACGAGGCGGGTTGGGTGGATTGGGCGTTCTTTCGGCGTTCATGGCATTCTCCAGCGGCATGCATCCGGCGTGGTTCCTGGCGGGGCGGGCTTCACAGCGGCTCATCCAGGCGTTCGTTCCTGCCGCGCAGCCGGGCGGGAAGTTTGTCGAGGTAGGGCATGAGTTCCTGTTGCAGGGCAAAACGGTCGCCGCCCGCCAGTTCCACGTGATTGCGGATGCGTTCGACGGCAAACTGGCGTTCGGCGGTATCGGGATGCTCGATATGGTTTTTCGCGCCATAGCCGCGCCAGCCGGGCGGCAGTTCCATCGCGCCGACATCCTGCGTCTCATAGGTCAGGTGCGGCAGGGTGGCCTCCTCGTCCGCTTCCTTGGGCCAGAACGCCAGGGTGCGTTTCAGCCAGTCGCGGTCGTTGCGCGCGGGGAAATCCTCGCGAAAATGCGCGCCGCGGCTCTCGGTGCGCTGATACGCGCCGTAGGCGATGGTGAGCGCCAGTTTCAGCATGCGGCGCACGCGATAGGCGGCGACCAGTTCCGGGTTGCTGCCCCAGGTCTTGCTCTGGATGCCGATATGGCGGCTTCTCTGCAACAGGCGTTGCAGGTGGGAGACGCCATCCTGCAAGCCATCGGCGGTACGGAAGATGCCGACGCAGCGGGTCATGATTTCCTGCATTTCGACGCACAGCTTGAAGGCGTTTTCCTCGCCGGGAGCGGCAAGCAGGGCGAGGAGATTTTCTTCTTCGCGGCGCACGCATTCCCGCGCCAGCGCAAGCGGCGCGGCAAGGTCGTTTTCCGGGGCGTCGCAGAAATCCGCCACGGACTCGCCGACGATCATGCCCGCGACCACCGTTTCCGCCACCGAATTGCCGCCCAGCCGGTTGAAGCCGTGCAGATCCCAGCAGGCGGCTTCCCCCGCCGCGAACAGTCCCGCCAGATGCGGCGATTCGCCCGTATGCCGGGTGCGCACGCCGCCCATGGTGTAATGCTGCGCCGGACGCACGGGAATCCACTTTTCTGCCGGGTCGATGCCCAGGAAGTATTCGCAGATTTCCTTTACTTCCCGCAGATTGTGCTCGATGTGGCGGCGTCCCAGCAGCGTGATGTCCAGCCACAGATGCGGGCCGAAACGCGAAGCGACGCCTTGTCCCTTGCGGATGTGTTCCTCCATGCGGCGGGAGACGACATCGCGCGAGGCGAGTTCCTTTTTTTCCGGCTCATAGTCGGGCATGAAGCGATGCCCTTCCGCGTCGCGCAACAGGCCGCCGTCGCCGCGGCAGCCCTCCGTGACCAGGATGCCCGCCGGGAAGATGCCCGTGGGGTGGAATTGCACCGCTTCCATGTTGCCCAGCGCCGCTACGCCGGTTTCCAGCGCCAGCGCGTGTCCCATGCCTTCGCAGATGACGGCGTTGGTGGTGACGCGGTAGAGTCGCCCCGCGCCGCCGGTGGCGATGACCGTGGCGCGCGCCAGACAGGCGAAAAGCTCGCCCGTCACCAGGTCGCGCGCCACCGCGCCGTAACAGCGCGCGCCATCGTGGATCAGCGAAAGCGCCTCGCAGCGTTCCTGCACCGCGATGCCCTGGGCGATTGCCCGATCGCTGACGGTATAGAGCATGGCGTGCCCGGTGCCGTCGGAAACATAGCAGGTGCGCCATTTTTTCGTGCCGCCGAAATCGCGCTGCGCGATCAGTCCCTGCGCCGCCTCGCGCTCGGTGATGGTGACTTTTTCGTTGTTGATGATGACTTCGCGCTCGCCGCTCTTCACCCGGCTCCACGGCGTCCCCCAGGAGGCCAGCTCGCGCACGGCCTTGGGCGCGGTCTGGACGAACATGCGCGCCACCACCTGATCCGCGCCCCAGTCGGAACCGCGCACCGTATCCTCGAAATGGATGTCCTCCGTATCGCCCATCCCCTTGATCACATTCGCCAGCGACGCCTGCATCCCGCCCTGCGCCGCCGCCGAATGCGAACGCTTGGGCGGCACCAGCGAAAGCACCAGCGCCTCGTGTCCACGCCTTGCCGCGCCAATCGCCGTGCGCAAACCCGCCAGCCCGCCGCCGATGACCAATACATCCATAATCCGCGTTTTCATGGCGCGTTCTCCTCCAAAACAGGGCGCGTAAAATCGCCTTCCGGCGCCATCCGTTCCAGCCACGCGGGCAGTTCGGCAGGCCGGTAGCGTTCGCCATACTGCGCCTGATGCGCAAATCCGATTTTCATGTAGGCTCCCAGCGTCATCAGCCCCAGGAGGAGGAAAAACCCGGTCAATCCCCATTTCAGCCTTTTCAGGAAATTCCTGGAAAGCCCGGGCCAGTTCCATTTCATCGCCAGCCGGTACAGGCCGATGCCGCCATGCACTTCCACCGCCAGCAGGAGCAGCAGGTAGAACGGCCACAGGCCATCGCTCCACACCCGGTCGGAGGAAGCATAGGGGCCGATGTTCTGCGGCCACACCAGCATCTGGTACAGATGCGCCGAAGCCAGAAAAAAGAGCGCGAACCCCGTATAGACCTGCCAGACCCACAAGGTGCTGTCCTCATGCCGCATGGCGCGGACATGCGCGCGCAGGGTGCGGTATTGCCGGTAATTGGCGGGAAACTTGCGCATCGCCAGCAGCGCGTGCAGGACGAACAACAACAACACCCCCGCCACCACACAGGAAACCAGACGCGGATGCGCGCCGCCGAAGAAGAAATACCCCTCGAACATGCGGGTAATCGTCCACATGGCCGTCTCGCCCAGGAGGATGGAAGCGACAAAGAACATGTGCCCCCACATGAACAGGACGAGCAGCAAACCCGTGCCGCTTTGCAGCAAATCCAGACGCGCAGGCCAGCGGCTCTTGCGCAACCGCTCCGCCAGACCGGATTGGACGATGAGGGTGCTTGTCGACACAACGAAACTCCAGAAGATGAACCCAGAAAAGTCCGCTATTCTATGCTGCACTGCAACAAATGCCAAGCATGAAATGGGGATCGGGGATCGGGTATTAGGTATCAGGGATCAGGGATCAGGAATCAGGGGGGTGCGATCCAGAGTGGAGGACGCCAACGAAGCGCCGCCGCTTGCCGTCCCCTCTCCCCCAATCCTTTGGGGGAGAGGATGCTCGGCAGGGTGCAAGCCCTCCCCCTGAGAAAGGGGAGATTGAGGGGTCATCCTGTCCATCCTGTCCATCCTGTTCATCCTGTCAAAATTGTCTTTTCTCCAGACAAGGGGGGACAGAAGAGATTCGACGGGAGGAACAGAATGGTTGTCTTCCCTTCTGGCAAGAGGGGACTGAGGGGGTTGCGGCAATTCAGACTGCACAGGAGACAGATTTTTTTACCGGCGCGCAGCGCCGCATGATTCCTCTGTCTTCTGACCTCTGATTCCTGATTCCTGGAAGGAAGTAGGGGTACGTTCTGGCGATTCCAGGAACCGGCGCAGGGTGGCGCGGCCTTCCTGGCAGGAGGGGTCTGGCAGCGCGTCGGCTTCTTGCAGGGCGGCGAGGAGGGCGCGGCGGCAGGATTGGAAGCGGCGTTCGTCGCTTTTCAGGGCGGCGACTTGTGCAAGCAATTTTTCCAGCAGCGTCCTGTCCGCCAATACGCGCCGGGAATCCCAATCGTTGGCGCGCGCCAGGCCGCGGCAGGCGTATTTCAGGCGCACGAAACCGGGGTTTTCCAGGAGGCGCAAGGCCATCAAGCCTTGCGTCACGCGCTCCGTTTCCGCCATGCCGCGCCGGTTGCCCGCCAGATCGCGCGCGCCTTCCAGGCTGGCGCGCATGCGCGCCGAAGCGCCGAACGACAGTTTTCGCGGGCGTCCCTCCAGGGCGGCATTCAGGCGGGTTTCCAGGTCCTTCAATGGCGCGTTCATCCGCCCTCCAGTGGACAGCGCGGTTCTTCTTCCAGCGGCAGGTCGTGGCTGGCGGCGCGGCCTTCGCCCAGTTCCAGGAATTCCAGGCGCAATTCCAGGCGGCGGCTGGCTTCTGGATTGGCCTTCAGGGCATTGAAGGAAGAGCCGCTGACCAGGAACAGATCGCGCACCATGAGCCGGTCTTCGGCGCTCAGGGTGGCGGAGGCTTCCGGGGAAAGCAGGACGCAGAGCAGGCGTTCGGCGCGTTGCAGGGAAAGATTGAGGTTGTACAGATAGCTGCCGCGCGCGTCGGCAAAGCCTTCCACCACCACGCGCTTCAACCACTTCCTGCCCAGCGGTTCGCGCGCCAGCTTGAGGATCTGCGGCGTCATTTCGCGCAGCAGGCGCACCTGTTCGGGATTCAGGCGGTGGCTGTTGGTCTCGAAGCGGGCGCGCTCGCCAAAATCCACCACCCGGCCGCGCACGCTGACGCCGGGAAAATCGGCGGCGATATGCGAAAGCTCCTGCAGGAAGGCGTCGATTTCTTCCTCCCGTCCCGCCTTCTGATCCTCGCTTTGGGCAATCTCATGGGTGATCGCCAGGAGCGCCACGCTCATGGCGACCAGAAACAGCACCATCAGCGCCGTCATGAGATCGGAAAAGGAGATCCAGAAAGGTTGCTCCGCCGTATCGGGTGGCGGCGCGGGCGGTGGGAAGCGGCGCGTCATCGGTTGTCCGCCGTGAGATTTTCCAGGGTATCGCCCAGGGCTTCGATGGCGCCTTTCAGATAATCGACCGCCAGCGCCACTTCCTTGTGGAACTGCTGATTGCCCGCGCTCAGCGTGCGCTCGATGTTTTCGGCAAAACGCCGGTGCGCTTCGCCCAACACCTGATTGACGCCTTCCAGATACGCGCCCGCCTCCGTCTTGGCGGCGGCAAGCGACTGCGCGGCGGCTTCCATGCGCCGCACCAGATCGTCGGTCAGCGCCGCTTCGCGCCGGGATTGCTGCACGATGCCGCGCAATTCGGCCAGCATCGCGGCGATGGCCGCGCGGTTCTCGTTTTCGTGTTGCATCACCGCGTTGGCGTCCGCCGCCGCTCGCGCCAGCGCCGAAGAAGCCGCGAGCAACTGGCCGCTCACCTGGGCGCTGGCCTGGGAAAAATCATTCGCCGCCTTGCCCACGCCGCTGCCCACACGCGTAAGTCCTTCGGCAACGGCGCCGACCGCGCCCTGGCTCATGCCGTCGATGCGGGTAACGATGCGCTCCAGTTCGCGCGCCATGCGCTGCATCCCTTCGGCATTCTTGACGAGCAAGCCTTCCAGTTCCCGGTTGCCGTGTCCCAGTTGCGCTTCCATGCGTTGCGCAAAGCCGGAAAGCAGGGGTTCCAGCGCGCGCAGGGAAGCCTCGCCCTGCTGCCTGCCCGCGGCTTCCATCGCCGCCGCCATGCGCGCCAGGGGTTCGCGCAAATTCCTGTCCACCGCCTCGCTCACGCCTTGCGCGATGCGGTTTCCCATCTCCTGCCAGAGCTTCGTCTGCGTCTGCTGCTGCTCGAAAAGCAGGGTTCCCAGGCTCTTTTGCAGATCGCCCGTCAATGCCTGGCGCAAGTCCCCGCCTTGTTGCGCTGCCAGTTCGCTGGCCGCCACCAGACGCGCAAGATATTCTTCTTCCACGCCGCTTTCGAAAAGGCTGTCGATCTGTTCGGCAAGCCGCGCCGTCAGGCGATAGGCGAGCGTCACCAGCGACTTTTCCACCCAGGTCGCCAGCATCGCCAGCGTGATGGCCAGGGCGGAAACCTGGAAGGCGTGCCCGACGCCCTGGATCAGGTTGCCCAGGCTCAGGCGCACCGTATCCGTATCGCTGTTGACCTCGAAGTGGCTCAGTCCCGCAATCAGGCCGGCAAAGGTGCCGATGATGCCGATGCCGGTGAGGATGCCGGGTAGATGACGATAGAATCCGGTATTCAGCGGCGTATCCACCAATGCCGTCGGCGTGAAGAAGTGTCCGGCGACGGCGGTGGCGCGCAATCTGCCCGTGGAGCCGCCCTGCCGGTGCAGGGTCTGGGCGTATTCGCGCCACAGATGATGCAGGGGCGCGCGGGTCATGACTTCCTGGGCAATGCGTTCCGGCGTTGGCGTCTCCTGGCCGGAAATCGCCGCCAACACCCGGATCGCCCGCCGCAACCGCGCCTGCAACAGCAAGGCGGGCAGGACGAAGCGCAACACGAATACCACCGCCAGCAACACCAACAGGGCAAACACCAGCCCGGTCCCTCCCGGCCCGTTCCAAAGCGTGGCAAGACTGCTCATGAGGCGCATTCCCTGTGGCGTGACGACAAGGCGCGATGGTACATCAGGGCGCGGCAATCCGGCAGCGGGAAACGGAAAAAAGCCAGAGGGCGGAAAAACTTGCGAAAACTCATCCGGCCTGTACGGTCTTGTAGGGGCGCACTGCGTGCGCCCGCGAACCATCCAAGCCGCGTGACGGTCGACGGGCGCGCGCAGCACGCCCCTACAACAGCCTCCACCGCCTCTCGTCAAAAGCGAGGGCGTGAGCCGCCGTGGCAATCCAGACGAACTTTCCGCTTCTTTTGCCATTCCAGAAAACGGAACCGCCGCCAGGATTGCCACGGCGCTGCACGCCTTGCAATGACGAGGAGGGGACTGAGGGGGTATTCTGTCCATCCTGTTCATCCTGTCAAAGTTGTCTTCCCCCTCCCCTCCCCGGCCCCGCAAAAGAGGGCAATCGCATGAATGCCTTCATCATGGCGTGCGCGCGTTTG
>JAITEO010000340.1 GCA_031281985.1 Zoogloeaceae bacterium
CTCAACATCGGCGCGCCGCTATTGTAGTTGTACAGCCAGAATGTAGGCGTTGCGGGGTAGTCTGCCCGGCTCAGAAAAATCCCACATACCATACTGTTCCACGAATTCCCCGGAGCGCATAACCAGAGCGGGAAATAGGAGTTCCCAGAAACGAGCGGCTGCGCGGGCAGATTCACGAACGCTTCCACTGTGAAATCCTGCATCCCGAATGCCGTGGCGGGCGCGACGAGACGGGAATTCACAATGCCGGAAACCGTGGCGCAGTTGCCGAACTCGCCCGCCTGGCTGTAATCGATCGTCCCGCTCTGCGTCCAGATGGTGCCCGCCTCGTCGGTTGCGTCGCCGTCGAAGTGCAGCAGCGCCATGTCGCCCTGGCCGCCGCCCTCATGCTCCCAGGTATAGCTGGTGCCGGTCAGGGTTGCATCGTCCAGTTGTTTTACATCGTCATCGCCCCAGATTTGCAGGCGGTAGGTTGTGTCAGCTTCAGGGCCGATGTTGCCCTGGGCGGTGTCGATCAGCAGATCGGCTTGCGTCACCCGGTCGCGGTGCGCCCAAGAGACGGTGAGCGCGCCGGTAATCGTTTCCGGGTAGGCCTGGCCGTTGATTTTGAAGTTGCCCGGCGGATACGGGCGTCCGGCGCGCCCGGCGAAAGTCAGGCTGGATGCGGGCGCGTCGTTTATGTCCAGCGTGCCGCCGGGCGTTACGGTCAGGAGCTTGGCATCCACCTTCTGGCCAGAGACGTATTCGCGCAAGTCCGCGCCGCCGCCATCCTCGACGAACCACAGCACCGCGCCCACCGCGTGCGGAGCGGGAACGGAATCGCAGCAGCCGCGCCCGACGGTCAGGGTGATGACCGGGTTGTCCGGGTCGGAATCGTCCCGCGCGAAGGCGTCTATCCTCAGCCATTCTTCGTCGATGAGCGCCGCGCCGCCTTCCTCGAAGTCGATGAGCAAGCCGGTCTTGTCGTCGGGCGCTATCAGCGTCAGCGTTTGCGCTTTGCAGTCAATTGCGGCGGAAAGCTGCGCCACGGCGCAAAATGTCCCGTTATCGTCGCTGCCCTGCGTATAGGCGTTGGCGCCGGTCTTCGTCCATAGCTCGAAGCCGTAAGATAGTGCCGAAGGCGCGGCGGCCAGCGCCGTCAAAAAGCCGGAATACACGTCGAGCGCCTCGAAGCGCGTGTCAATCTGCGCCAGAAAGCGGTACGGCGCTTCGACGAGCCGGGCTGTCGCGCAGGGATACGGCGTCATGTCCGGCGGGATGTAGGCGGGCGGCTCGATGCCGACGTAGCTCGTCTGCGGCAGGCCGAACACATCCTGGGCGCAGTCGATCTTGATGGTGCCGTCCGTGCCCTCGCCGTACTCGCAGCGCCCGGCGCGCAGCACCAGTCTGCCGATGTCCTGGCTGGGGCTGGCAATGGCGAACACGTCGCCCGGATGAATCAGCGCGCCGCGCCGGTCGAGGCGCAGGGATAGTCTCTTTACGCCCGCCGTAGCCATCTTCAAATCGCGCGCCGCCACGCGCAGCGCCAAGGCCGCCGTGGGGATGCCCGGATATTCGCGCGATTCGGAGGATACCGCGCCGGAACTGACGATGGCCGCGTTGTTCTTCACCCGCACCGCCCGTTCCTTGCCGTCGGTGGGCGACACATACTTGACGATGATTTCGTTCGTCATCTCGCTCACCGCCACCGACTCGTCTTCGTCGATGCCCAAAAGTCCGGTATCGGGCGTGAATTCCGGCAGCGTATCCACGTCGTAATCGTCGCGGATGAGCCTCAATGTCAGCAATCCGGTGTCGCGCGCCACATAGACCACCGCGCCGATGTGGTCGATGACCGTCTGGGCAAACGCAGCGATGGAATCCTTCCGCGCCCAGGCGAGGCACAGGCCAAAGCCCTCTGTATACAATATGTCGGCGGCGGCTCGGAAGCTGGCATCGTCGAGCCGGGCGGCGGGCAATCCCCGGCCAAACGACGGGTCGGTGTAGAGCTGGTAGAGGATGTGCGCCGGGTTCATGGCGCGAATCTTGCCGCCATCGAGCGCAATCACCGCCTTGTCCGCGTACCAGGCGATGCCGCCGTGCCAGCCCTTCAAGGCGCGGCGCACGCGGAACGCCCAGGGTTTCGGATAGGCGGACAGTGCGCAGACCTCGCCGTCGAAGAAGCAGGTCGCCACGCCGCGAAACGCGGGAACCAGGCCGCCCAGCATTCTGGCAAGCCCGGAATGCCGCTGCTGGTCAGGCGCGCCCATAAGCACCGCCATCGTGCCATCGATGCCGCCTTCCTTTTTCTTGCCGCCGAACAGATTGGGGTTGTTGATGCGGAAGCTCTTGGTTTCGGTGACGCTGCCGCTCCATGCGGTCTTGTCGCCCACGGTGATGGTGGTGATTTCATCGAGCGGTCCGCGCGCCAGCCCCATGTGGATGCCCATGTAGTAGATGTAGCCAATGGTGATCTTTTTACTGCCCATCTCGTTCTCCTGTTGGGGCGGGCGGCAGGTTGCCGCCCCTACTTCTTGCCCACTGGACGAAGGCTTCCGCCAGCGCGTCGCCGGTCTTCAGGAGTTCGTCCGCCTCGATGCCTTCGAGCACGAATTTCTCCCAGGAGAGCCTATGCCGCGCGGCAAACTGGCGGCTGCCGCGCGCGCAATAGCCGTGATGCTGGTTGCGAAACTCGGCGAGGTCGGCGGCGAAGAGCTTCATCACTTGCCGCTCTTCGTCTTGATCTTGCTGGTGCGGAAGTTGCCCACGCCCACCACCATCCAGTCTTTTATCCACACGTCGCCAAAGACCACGATCTGCGCGGTGCCTTCCGTGGATTGTGGAAAGTCAAAATCGGAAAGGCTCGCCGGTTTCGGCGCTTTCTGTTTGGGCTGTGTCAGGTAGGAAACCACCATCGACAGCAGGAACATGAATATCTGTGGCCACATGGTGCTGTCCTCAATAAATGGGATCGCCGTCAAAGGGCGACTTGCCGGGCAGGTGGCGGAACCCGCCGTAATTCAGGATGTTGGAAAAGCGCGCGTCGCAGGTTGCCGATGTCTGGTCGCAGCCGGGGTAAATCGTGACGGTCATTCCCGCCTCCAGCCCATCCGTGCCGCCCAGGATGGTCAGCACATCGCCCGCCTGCGCCTCGATGCCGCGTCGTTCGGTTGCCATGCCATCGCGCCATTCGATGATCCCGCCGGCGTAGAGCTGCGGCAGTTGGCCGAGCGTGACCGTAGCGCCATCCAGCGCGGTAATCACGCCGTCCGCCTTGAAGCTGCCCATGTTCGCGCGGCAGTTGCCGTCATAGAGGCTGTGCGGACAGTTCCTCTCATAGGAGAGGCGCAGACCGTCATTGTTCATGCTGGCCGAGAGCGAGTTGCAGACGATTTCCGCTTTTCCCGGTTCCGGGCGGCGCACCATGCGCAGGGTGCCGACCCAGACCACCGCCGCGGAATCCGCCGCATCCGGCAGATTCTGGTGAGTGTCGCGGATGGTCAGCCAGATATCGTCGGAAGGCGCGATGCCTCTGAACTTCTTGATGAGCGGCAGGTCATCGGGGCACGTGACGACCAGTTGATCGGCGCTGGTTTGCCCGGTGAGCCGGATGCCGTCGTCCTCAATCGGGATCGCCCGGTACTCGACGCCGCCGAGCGTCCGGTCGGCATTGGTGTTGCAGTACGCCCAGCGTTCCGTGCCGCGCGTGAAGAGATAGAGGCGGCAGGGCTGGCCGTCGGCCAGGCTGTTTTCGGATTCGGTATAGGTCATGATTCGCCACACCCCCGGAAGTTCAGCGCCGCGCGCGCCACGCCGTTGCCGTCGGTGACGTGCTCGATTTCCACGTCATCGTGCGCCAGGCGCATGCAGGTCAGGAAGCTGATGCGCTCCACCTCCTCTGGATAGATAGGCCGGGGTAGTTCCGGCGACACGGCCAGGCGGTCGATGTTGCCATCCTCCATGGCGGCGACGATGCGCCGGGCGAGCAGGGCGCCGTCGGCGAGCGTAATCAGGATGTCCATTCTCCCCGCGGTATCGAGGCCAAACCGCGCGTATCCGGCGCGTTTGACGGGCAGCGATGGCCCGACGGCGATGTCCTCCAGAACCAGGTCGGCGGCATGCGTGGGCAGCCAGAGCGCCTTTTGCTGGCCGTTCAAGGCGTAGAGGAAATCAAGGAAGGCGTTCATCCGGGCGCGCGAGGCGAGCAAAAAGCGGTGCTCCAGGGTCTGGAAGGCGCGGTTTGCGGTGTCGATGACCTGCGTTTTGCCGGTATCGAAATCGAGCGTCAAGAGCATCCGCTCCTGCCCGCGGGTCAGGGTCTTGGTTTCCTCTGGGCGCTCCGTAAAAACCGGCAGGCCGCGATAGGTGAGCGTGGGCATGCTGCCTGGTCGCGTTTG
>JAITEO010000008.1 GCA_031281985.1 Zoogloeaceae bacterium
ACCAGCGCGGTCTGGACGGTTTCGTAGGGGCGCATTGCATGCGCCCGTCCGCCGTCACGCGGCGGGATGGTTTTCGGGCGCACGCAGTGCGCCCCTACAGGATCGTGCAGAGGGTAGTGGGTTTTCCTTGCTTTTACCCAAAAAAGGGCAGGCTTTGCCTGCCCTTTTTTGCTGACTGAACCGGTAAAAAGTAGGTTTTCACTTTTTACCGCTTAAACGCTTACTTGTGCCTGTCCTTGCCGTGCCGCGATCTGGCCGATGCGCCAGGCGGTTTCGCCGTTTTGTTGCAGCGCGGCCAGCGCGGTGTCGGCGTCTTCCCGAGCGACGATGAGCACCATGCCGATGCCGCAGTTGAAGACGCGGTGCATTTCCGCTTCCGCCACTTGTCCTTCCTGCTGCAACCAGTCAAAGAGCGGCGGGCGCGGCCAGGCGGATTTTTCCAGCGCCGCGACGGTGTTCTCCGGCAGGATGCGCGGCACGTTTTCCAGAAGGCCGCCGCCGGTGATGTGCGCCATACCCTTGATGGCGACCTTTTCCATCAGGGAGAGGATGGATTTCACATAGATGCGGGTGGGCGCCATCACTACGTCGGCCAGGGTCTTGTCGCCTTCGAATCTCGCGTTCATGTCGGGATGGGCGCGCTCGACGATCTTGCGCAACAGGGAATAGCCATTGGAATGCGCGCCGCTCGATGCCAGCCCCAGCACCACGTCGCCCGGCGCGATGGTGGAACCGTCGATGAGACGCGACTTTTCCGCCACGCCGACCGCGAATCCGGCAAGATCGTATTCGCCATCCGGGTACATGCCGGGCATTTCCGCCGTCTCGCCGCCAATCAGCGCGCATCCGGCCAGCTCGCAGCCACGGGCGATGCCGCCGACCACGGTTGCGGCGGTGGCGACATCGAGCCTGCCGCAGGCGAAGTAATCGAGAAAGAAAAGCGGTTCCGCGCCCTGCACCAGGATGTCATTGACGCTCATCGCCACCAGATCCTGGCCGACGCTGTCATGCCGGTTCAGGAGGAAGGCGAGTTTCAGCTTGGTGCCCACGCCATCGGTGCCGGAAACCAGCACCGGCGCACGGTAGCGACTGGGCACCTCGAACAGAGCGCCAAAGCCGCCGATGCCGCCCAGCACGCCTTCGCGCAGGGTCTTTTTCGCCAACGGCTTGATGCGTTCCACGAGCGCATCGCCCGCGTCGATATCCACACCCGCGTCGCGGTAGGAAAGAGAAGTTTTTTGTGTCATGCGCGAAATCCCGAATTGTGTACGGCAAAAAGTAGGCGGCTACTTTCGAAGCCGACGATTTTAAATCAGAAGGCGACAAAAAAACGCACAGGATAGTCTCCGCAAAAGCATTGATTTCAGGATAGGATGCGAGAAGAATTCTTTCTTCTGGCAAAGACACGAACAAAATGAACGAGGACGAACGATGAGTTTTCTGCGTAACCTGTTTGGCATGAAGGAAAAAGAAGAACGTTTACCCGCGATGGCGGTGCAGCCGAAAAACGAGCAAGCGCCCCCCGCCGCGCCGCCCGCGCCAGCCGCCTGGCCGAGTCCTGCTCCGGAAGTTTCCCCGTCGGGGGCGGAAGGGGAAGCCGCGCTGCCCGCGTTCGTTTGCCGGGAAGCCCTGCTGGGGCGCGATCAGAGAATCGTCGGCTATGAATTCAGCCATCCGCAGAGCCTGCAATCGAACATCATGAAAAAACGGGCGCGCGTGCGGCAATTCTATGATGAAGTCTTGCTGCGGCATCTGGCGGGCTTGCAACTGGAATCCTTCCTGGGCGAGCGTCTGGCCTTGCTGGGCGTTGCGCCGATTTCGCTGGCGCATCCCATGTTGGCGGACTTGCCCAAGGCCAACGTGGCGTTGGCGCTGCATCTGGGCGAGGACAAAGCCTTGCCGCAGGACGAGGCGTTGGAGAGGATGCGGGCGGACATGGAAGCCTTGCGCGCGCAGGGCATGCGGATTGGCCTGAAGTGGCGGGTGCCGTGGACGGCGGACATGACGGAGGCGACCTCTTTCTGGCAGCAGATCAAATCCTGTCTGGATTTCATCCTGTTGGATTGGCCGGAATTCACCGCCGACGCGGCGGCGACGGAGGCGCTGAACCGGCTGATTGCCCACGCGCGCCAGGAGCCATCCCTGCGGCTGATTGCCTGTGAGCTGGCAAAGCCGGATGACTTTCAGCAGTGTTACCGCCTGGGCTTCGATCTCTTCCAGGGCGCGTTCATCAACAACCGCGAACCGGGCAAGGTGACAAAGGACGCGGCGAATCGCCTGCGCATCGTGCAGTTGCTGAACGGCTTGCGCAAGGACGAGGAAACGCGCTGGCTGACGCAGGAATTGCAGCAGGACCCGGTGCTGTCGTACCGGCTGCTGCGCTACGTCAATACGCCCGCCTTCGGGATGCCGCGCCAGATTACGGGCATTGGGCAGGCGGTGACGATTCTGGGGCGCAGCAACCTGTATCGCTGGCTGTCTTCCCTGTTGTTCAAGGTGAGCGACCCCGGTTATTACGAATGGGCGCTGGCCGAACAGGCGCTGGCGCGCGCGGCGTTGATGGAACGGCTGCGGCGTCCGGAAGAAAAGGACGTGACGCCGGACGCCCTGTTCCTCACCGGCCTCTTTTCCCTGCTCGACAAACTCATGGATGAACCCCTGGAAGCGTTGGCGGAAAAAATCCTGATCCCGCCCGCCGTCTCTTCCGCCCTGATACGGCGCGAGGGCTTGCTGGCGCACTACCTGGAACTGGCGGAAGCCTGCGAGCGCATGGACCCGCAAGACATCGCCCAACGCGCCGCCCACCTGGGACTCTCCGACCGCGCCGTCAACCTCGCCACCTTCGACGCACTGGCCTGGGCACACGAGATGACCCGTCTAGACTGAGCGGCAAAAAGTGAAAACCTACTTTTTGTGCGGCTTTGCCGCATCTGGCTTCGCCAGACCAGCCTTCGGCTGTCCTGCGGCCTTCGGCCTTGTGCCGGATTAGTCAGCAAAACCAGCGCGGTCTTGGGGTTTCGTAGGGGCGCACTGCGTGCGCCCGCAACCCATCCCGCCGCATGACGGCCAACGGGCGCGCGCAGCGCGCCCCTACAGGATCGTGCAGATAGTAGTGGGTTTCCCTTGCCTTTCCCCCAAAAAAGGGCAAGCTCCGCTTGCCCTTTTTTGCTGACTAACCCGGCAAAAAGTAGCCTTTTACTTTTTGACGTTTATCAAATGAGATATATCGACGAATTCCGCGATGGCGCGCTTGCCCGGCAGCTTGCCCAGTCCCTGCATGCCGAAGTCGACCCCCGGCGTCGTTACCGCTTCATGGAATTTTGCGGCGGGCATACGCATGCCCTTTCCCGTTATGGCCTGCTCGACCTGTTGCCGCCCCAGGTGCGCATGATTCACGGCCCGGGTTGTCCGGTCTGCGTTTTGCCCATGGGACGCATCGATCAGGCCATTCACATGGCGCGCGCGCACCGGGTGACGCTGTGTGCCTACGGCGATTGCCTGCGCGTGCCCGCCTCGAACCGCTTGTCGCTGGCGCGCGCCAGGGCGCAGGGGGCGGATGTGCGCGTGGTGTATTCCACACAGGAGGCGCTGGCGCTGGCTAAGCGTCATCCCCAAAAGCAGGTGGTGTTTTTTGCCATCGGCTTCGAGACCACTACGCCGCCCACGGCGGTTGCCGTCGAACAGGCCGCTGCGGACGGCCTCGACAATTTTTCCGTGCTGTGCTGCCATGTGCGGACGCCGGCGGCCATCCTCGGCATTCTCGACGCGCCGGAAAAACCGGAACTGGACGGCATGGTTGGCCCGGCGCACGTGTCGACCATCATCGGCAGCGCGCCCTATGAATTCGTGCCGGAGCGCTATGGCAAGCCGCTGGTCATCGCGGGTTTCGAGCCGCTGGATTTGTTGCAGGCCATTCGCATGCTGGTGCGCCAGGTGAATGCAGGAGAGGCGCGCGTGGAAAACGAATTCACCCGCGCCGTATGCCGGGAAGGCAACCGCAAGGCGTGCGCGCTGATGGAGAAGATTTTTACCTGCCGCCCGTCGTTTGAGTGGCGCGGCCTGGGAAGCCTGCCCAACAGCGCCTTGTGCCTCAAGCCCGAATATGCCCATTTCGATGCCGAACTGCGTCACCCGACGCCCTATG
The DNA here is from genome assembly GCA_031281985.1 of Zoogloeaceae bacterium. Taxonomy (GTDB): domain Bacteria; phylum Pseudomonadota; class Gammaproteobacteria; order Burkholderiales; family Rhodocyclaceae; genus Azovibrio. Next base: position 4,145 of record JAITEO010000008.1, read on the forward strand.
TCGCTGTCCCCGAACACAAGGCATGCGAATGCGCCGCCATCCTGCGCGGCGCAAAGGAACCCCGCGACTGCAAGGCGTTCGCCGTCGCCTGCACGCCAGAAACCCCCCTGGGCGCCTGCATGGTCTCCGCCGAGGGCGCTTGCGCGGCGCAGTACATCTACAGGCTGTAGGCGGCAAAAAGTAAAAACCTACTTTTTGTGCGGCAAAGCCGCATCTGGCTTCGCCAGACCAGCCTTCGGCTGTCCTGCGGCCTTCGGCCTTGTGCCGGTTCAGTCAGCAAAAAAGGGCAGGCAAAGCCTGCCCTT
>JAITEO010000030.1 GCA_031281985.1 Zoogloeaceae bacterium
GGGATTGGCCGCCACGCCCCCGGCTGACGCCGGGGGTTATCAAAAGTGCGTCCCTTCGGGACGCTTCCCGTGCGCGGCGGCGCTTCGTCTGGACGGTTTTTCTCCACTTTTCACTGCACCTGACGAAGCGCTGACGCGCACGGGAGGCGTCCCGAAGGGACGCGATTTTGATAACTCCCGGCGTCAGCCGGGGGGAACATGGCCTCAAGATCAGGTAGCCCCAACGGGACGTTACTTCGTGCAGTCGCATCGGCACATGCGTCGTTTCCGGCAGCGCCGCTATCGCAATCGTTTTTTGTACACGGGCGCAACGCATTGTTTTTTCCCATGCTGCCGCTGCGAGTAACGCCCCGTTGGAGCTATGTCAGGGGAGGGAGTTGGGCTGCGTCTTGTCGGGGATGGATTGTCGGCACGCATCCTTTCGTTCGGCAATAAAAAACCGGACGTGTTTTTTCGTCCGGTTTTTGGTGTCTGCCACAAAAAAAATCAGGAGGCAGCGGCCTCTTCCGTGGGGGAGGCGGGGCGATCCAGGAGTTCGACGAAGGCCAGCGGCGCGTTGTCGCCGACGCGAAAGCCGCACTTCAAGATACGCAGGTAGCCGCCGGGACGGTTGGCGTAGCGCGGGCCGAAGACCTTGAAAATCTTGAGCACGGCCTCGCGGTCGCGCAGGCGATCAAAGGCCAGGCGATGATGCGCAAGGCTGGGATTCTTGCCCAGGGTAATCAGCGGCTCCACCACCCGGCGCAATTCCTTGGCCTTGGGCAGCGTGGTCTTGATGGCCTCATGCTTGAGCAGCGAGACCGCCATGTTGCGCAGCATCGCCAGGCGATGGCTGCTGGTGCGGTTGAGTTTTCTTAAACCTAAACGGTGACGCATGGTTGATTCCTTTCGTTATGCAGGCGTCCCTTTGCCAGGGTGCTTCCAATTCAAAATTTCAGGGGCGTTCCAATCCCGGAGGCGGCCAGTTTTCCAGCTTCATCCCCAGGGTCAGCCCGTGCGTGGCCAGCACTTCCTTGATTTCATTCAAGGACTTGCGTCCCAGATTCGGCGTCTTCAACAGTTCATTTTCGGTGCGCTGAATCAAATCGCCAATGTAATAGATGCTTTCCGCCTTGAGGCAGTTGGCCGAGCGCACCGTCAGTTCCAGATCATCCACCGGACGCAGCAGGATGGGATCCACCTGCACCGGCTTCCTGGATTCCACGGCAGGCGCGGTGCCTTCCAGATCGGCAAAGACTTCCAGTTGGCTCATCAGGATGCGGGCGGCGGCGCGAATGGCCTCTTCCGGCTGGATGACGCCATTGGTTTCGATGTCGACAATCAGCTTGTCCAGGTCGGTGCGCTGTTCCACCCGCGCCGATTCCACGCTGTAGGCCACGCGCTTCACCGGACTGAAGGACGCATCCAGCACCAGTTGCCCGATGGGTTTGCCGTCGTTCAGGTTGCGCATGTTGCCGGGACGGTAGCCGCGTCCCTTCTCCACCTTGATCTCCATGGCCAGCCTGCCGCCAGGTTGCAGATGGGCAACGACGTGTTCCGGGTTGATGATTTCCACATCGTGCGGCAATTCGATGTCGCCCGCGCGAATCACGCCCGCCCCTTCCTTGCTCAGGGAAAGCAGCACGTCGCTACGGTTGTGCAGCTTGAAGACCACGCCTTTCAGGTTCAAGAGAATATCCACCACATCCTCTTCCACGCCGTCGATGCTGGAATACTCGTGCAGCACGCCCTCGATGGTCGCTTCGGTCGGCGCGTACCCGTCCATGGAGGAAAGCAGGATACGCCGCAGGGCAAAGCCCAGGGTATGCCCGAAACCACGCTCGAAGGGTTCCATGACAACTCTGGCTTCCACCGGAGAGACGCTTTGCACATCAATGATGCGTGGTTTCAGAAGAGCATTGTTGTTTTGCATGGACAGTCCTTTTCTTTATCGCCAGATTCATCTGGTTACTTCGAATACAGTTCGATGACCAGCCCTTCATTCAGGGTCGGGGAAAGCTCGGCGCGTTGCGGCATGGCCTTGAACGTGCCCTTGCCTTCCTTCACATCGACGGCAATCCACTCGGGAAAGCCTCTTGATTCGGCAGCCTCCAGCGCCGCCTTGACGCGCAGATGCCCGCGCGCGCCGTCGGCAAGCGACACCACGTCGCCAGGACGCACCGTGTAGGAGGGAATATTCACGCGCTTGCCATTGACCAGCACGCCATTGTGCCGCACCACCTGCCGCGCTTCCGTGCGCGAAGCGCCAAAGCCCATGCGGTAGGCGACGGAATCCAGGCGGGCTTCCAATAACTGCAACAGGTTTTCGCCCGTCTGGCCTTTCCTGCGTTCCGCCTCGGCAAACGTGCGGCGGAACTGGCCTTCCAGGACGCCATACACGCGGCGGATTTTTTGCTTGGCGCGCAGATGCACGCCGTAGTCGGAAAGCCGCGCGCCCGACTTCTGGCCGTGCTGACCCGGCGCGTAGGAACGGCGTTCAATCGCGCACTTGTCGGTAAAGCACTTTTCGCCCTTCAAAAACAGCTTTTCCCCTTCGCGGCGGCATTGGCGGCATTTGGGATCGAGATTACGAGCCACGTTCTGTTCTCCTTAAATCCGGCGCTTTTTGGGCGGACGGCAACCATTGTGCGGCACCGGCGTCACATCCGTGATGCCGCTGATCTTCATGCCCAAGGCATTCAGGGCGCGAACGGAAGATTCGCGTCCGGGGCCTGGCCCCTTGATGCGCACTTCCAGATTCTTCACGCCCAGATCCTGGGCGGCCTTGCCCGCGGCTTCCGCCGCCACCTGCGCGGCAAACGGCGTGGATTTGCGCGAACCGCGAAAACCCGCGCCGCCGGAAGTCGCCCAGGAAAGCGCGTTGCCCTGACGGTCGGTAATGGTGATGATGGTGTTGTTGAAGGAAGCGTGGATGTGGGCAATGCCCTCCGCCACATTCTTCTTGACTTTCTTGCGAACCTTTTGCGTGGTCTTTGCCATGACAAATCAATCCTTATTTCTTTTTACCGGCGATGGCCTTGCGCGGTCCCTTGCGGGTGCGCGCGTTGGTGCGCGTCCGCTGACCGCGGCAGGGCAAGCCCTTGCGATGGCGCAGGCCGCGATAACAGCCCAGATCCATCAGGCGCTTGACGTTCATGGTGACTTCGCGCCGCAGGTCGCCCTCGACGGCAAACTTGCCCACTTCGTCGCGCAGCTTTTCCATGTCCGCGTCCGACAAATCCTTGATTTTGGTTGAACGAACCACGCCAGCCGCATCGCATATTTTCTGCGCGCGCGGACGGCCAATGCCATAAATGGCGGTCAGCGCGATTTCCGCATGCTGATGATTCGGAATGTTTACCCCTGCAATACGGGCCATTGCTGCACTCCAACGATGTCAAAATTAATCACGATCCAGTCCCGGGAACTTTTCAGCCCTGGCGCTGTTTGTGGCGCGGATCCTTACAGATGATGCGCACCACGCCCTTGCGGCGGATCACTTTGCAATTCCGGCAAATACATTTCACCGAAGGCAATACTTTCATGTTTGCAACTCCTCAAAACTGGGTTTTCGGGAAAGCAGCCGTGTTTCCCGTTTCCCCCAGAGGTACATACCGGTTCGTCAAAAAGCAAATGAATCGTCGAAAAAACAAGGTCTTGTTTCCTGACGACTTCTTGCCGCGTAGAGAATCTTCATTTGACGCGGAAAATGATGCGTCCGCGCGATAAATCGTAAGGCGTCATGGCAACCGTCACCTTGTCGCCGGTCTGGATGCGGATATAGTGCATGCGCATCTTCCCGGAAATGGTGGCGTGCACCTCGTGCCCGTTTTCCAGCCGTACCCGGAACGTGGCATTGGGCAGGTTTTCCAGCACTTCGCCCTGTAGTTCTATCGTGTCTTCTTTTGCCATTTTGCCTACCGCAACAAAGGCGCGCCGCCCTTGAAATTCGCTTTCTTCAGGAGGCTTTCATACTGGTGCGACATGATATAGGCCGAAATCTGCGACATGAAGTCCATGGTCACGACCACGATGATCAGCAAGGAGGTGCCGCCGAAATAAAACGGCACCTGCCATTTCAGTTTCAGGAACTCCGGCAACAGACAGACCGCGGTGATATATACCGCGCCCATCATGGTCAGGCGCATCAGGATCTTGTCTACGAAACGCGCCGTCTGCTCGCCGGGACGAATGCCGGGGATGACGCCGCCGCTCTTTTTCAGATTGTCCGCCGTATCCTTGGAATTGAATACCAGCGCCGTATAGAAGAAACAGAAAAAGATGATCGCCGCCGCATAGAGAAACACATAAATCGGCTCTCCGGGCACCAGCTTCGCCGCCACATCGCGCATGCCGGACTTGATGAAATTGATGAACGCATACGCGGATTCGCCGGAACCGAACCAGGAGGCCAGCGTCGCCGGAAACAGGATGATGCTGGAAGCAAAAATGGGCGGGATGACGCCGGACATGTTGAGCTTCAACGGCAGATGCGAGGACTGGCCGCCATACATGCGGTTGCCGACCTGGCGTTTCATGTAATTGACCAGAATCTTGCGCTGGCCGCGCTCGACAAAGACCACGAAGGCCGTCACCGCCACCACCAAGAGACAGATGAAAATTCCCGCCAGCGGATGGATGGCGTTGTTGCGCACCAGTTCCAGCATCCCGGCAATGGCGGCGGGCAGGCCGGAGGCAATGCCCGCGAAAATGATCAGCGAAATGCCGTTGCCCAGGCCGCGCTCGGTAATCTGCTCGCCCAGCCACATCAGGAACATGGTGCCGGTCATCAGGGTGAGCACCGTGGTCAGGCGAAACAGCGGGCCGGGGTCATAGACCAGATCCGCCTGCGCTTCCAGCATGACGGCAATCGCCATCCCCTGGGCAAAGGCCAGCACCAGCGTGCCGTAACGGGTGTATTGGGTAATCTTGCGCCTTCCGGCCTCGCCCTCTTTTTTCAGGGCTTCCAGTTGCGGAATGGCAACCGTCATCAACTGCATGATGATGGAAGCGGAAATATAGGGCATGATGCCCAGCGCGAAAATGGTGAACCGCTGGATGGCGCCGCCGGAGAACATGTCCAGCATGCCCAGGATGCCGCCCTGCTGCGATTGGAACAGCTTCGCCAGCACCGCGGGATCGATGCCCGGAACGGGAATGTGCGTGCCGACGCGATACACCACCATCGCGCCCAGAAGAAACAACAGACGCCGCCGCAGGTCGCCAAACTTCCCGCTGGAAACCATGTTCATGATTCCGGATTTATCTGTTGTCATATCACGCCCGATTCCGCATCATTCGGCCACGCTACCGCCAGCCGCCTCGATTGCCGCTTTCGCGCCCTTGGTTGCGCCAATGCCTTTCAGGATCATCCTGCGGTCGATCTTGCCGGAAAGGATGACCTTGGCCGACAGCGCATCGCCCGCGATCAGCCCCGCCTGTTTCAGGGTCAGCAGATCCACGTCATCCACGGGCAGCGCGTTCAGTTCGTGCAGACGCACTTCCACGTTCCGGGCGCGGGTGAGCGAAAAGAAGCCGCGCTTGGGCAAGCGCCGATAGATGGGCATTTGCCCGCCTTCGAAACCAACCTTGTGGAAACCGCCCGCGCGGGACTTCTGTCCCTTGTGACCGCGACCGGCGGTCTTGCCCAGGCCGGAGCCAATGCCGCGTCCCACGCGGCGCGCGGCGCGCTTTGCGCCCGCGGCGGGCTTGATGGTATTCAAGCGCATTCGATTACCCCTCGTGCTTCAAAAGATAGGAAACTTTCTGGATCATGCCGCGTACCGCCGGCGTATCCTCGAGTTCCACCGTATGATTCAGTTTGCGCAGCCCCAGGCCGCGCACCGTGGCGCGATGCGATTCCTTGGTGCCAATCACGCTCTTGACCAGCGTCACCTTGAGAGTTTTTTCAGCCATGTTCTTCAACCCAGAATATCTTCGACGCGCTTGCCCCGCTTGGCGGCGATCTCGGCAGGCGTGTTCATGCGCGACAAACCGTTCAGCGTGGCGCGCACGATGTTGTAGGGATTGGTGGAACCATGCGCCTTGGCCACCACATTGGCGATGCCGACCACCTCGAAGACCGCGCGCATGGCGCCGCCCGCGATGATGCCCGTGCCATCCGGCGCGGGCTGGATCATGACTTCGGTCGCGCCGTGCTTGCCGGTGACGGTATGATGCAGGGTGCCGTTCTTGAGGCTGACCTTGAACATCTTGCGCCGCGCCTCTTCCATGGCTTTTTGCACGGCAACCGGCACTTCGCGGGACTTGCCCTTGCCCATGCCGATGCCGCCGTCGCCGTCGCCCACCACGGTGAGCGCCGCGAAGCCGAGAATCCGCCCGCCCTTCACCACCTTGGTGACGCGATTGACGGAGACCATCTTTTCCCGCAGACCGTCGTCGCGCTCTTCCGCCTGTTGAACTTTCTTGCTATTCGCTTTCGCCATTTTTTACCTCGTCCTTGTCCCTTGTCTCGTCGCCGGGCATCAGAATTTGAGACCGTTTTCCCGCGCGGCCTCGGCCAGCGCCTGGACGCGGCCATGATATTGAAAGCCGGAGCGATCGAAGGCCACCGTTTCCACGCCAGCGGCACGGGCGCGTTCGGCAATCAATTTGCCGACGACACTGGCCGCCGCCCGGTTGCCGCCATTGGGCTGGGTTTTCTTGACCTCCGCTTCCAGCGTGGAAGCCGCCGCCAGCACCTTGCCGCCGCAAGGACTGATGACCTGGGCGTAAATGTGCGCATTCGTGCGATTCACGCACAGGCGCACCGCCTTCAATTCGGCAATCTTGGCTCTGGATCTGCGGGCGCGGCGCAAACGCGCCTGTTTCTTGTCAAGCATAATGCACCTTACTTTTTCTTGGTTTCCTTGAGAACAACCACTTCGTCAACATAGCGCACGCCCTTGCCCTTGTAGGGTTCCGGACTGCGATACGCGCGAACCTCGGCGGCCACCTGCCCCACCTGCTGCTTATCCACGCCACGGATGACGATTTCGGTCTGCGACGGCGTTTCCACCTTCACGCCCGCCGGCATCTTGTGCGCCACCGGATGCGAGAAACCCAGCGTCAGGTTGACCACGTCTCCCTGCGCCTGCGCCCGGTAGCCCACGCCGACCAGCGTGAGCTTCTTCTCGAAGCCCTTGGAGACGCCCGTCACCATGTTGTTCAGATTGGCGCGCAGGGTGCCCCACATCGCCGAGGCGTTTTCCACGCCGCCGACGCGGGCGCAAACCACCTTCCCGCCTTCAACCTTGACCTCGACCGCTGGATGCGCCGCTATTTTCAGCGTTCCCAGCGGCCCCTTGACGGTGATTTCCGCCGCATCGACGCTTGCCTCGACGCCCGCGGGCAGGATTATCGGATTCTTGCCAATTCGCGACATCTTTTCTTCCTTACGCCACAATGCAAAGCACTTCGCCGCCCACATGGGTCGCGCGCGCCTTGCGGTCCGTCATCACACCCTTCGGGGTGGATACGATGGCAATTCCCAGGCCATTCATGACACGGGGAATATCGCCGGATCCCTTGTAGATACGCAGCCCCGGTTTGGAGACCCGTTCGATCTTCTCGATAACCGGCCGGCCTGCGTAGTATTTCAGGGCAATTTCCAGGGTGGACTTGTTGCCCGCGGCGGACTTGACCGCGTAATCCTCGACATAGCCCTCTTCTTTCAGCACAGCGGCAATTGCCGTCTTCAGTTTGGAAGACGGCATCGCCACGGCGGATTTTTCCGCCATCTGGGCATTGCGAATGCGGGTCAACATATCCGCGATCGGATCGCTCATCGCCATATTTCTATTCTCCTTGGCTTACCAGCTTGCCTTGACAACACCCGGAATCTGACCATCGAAGGCCAGTTCGCGGATCTTGTTGCGACACATGCCGAACTTGCGGAACACGCCACGCGGGCGTCCCGTGAGCTGGCAACGATTACGCAGCCGGGAAGGGCTGGCGTTCCGGGGAAGTTGCTGTAGTTGCAAACGTGCCGCATAACGCTCGGCGTCGGAAAGACCGGCGTCCTGGATAACGGTCATGAGCGCCGCGCGCTTCTTCGCGAATTTCGCCACCAGGGCGCGGCGCTTTTCTTCGCGGTTGATCAGGGCTAGTTTTGCCATCCTGGCCTCAATTCTTGAAAGGAAATCGGAACGCGCCGAGCAGTGCCTTGCACTCCTCGTCGGTCTTGGCGGTCGTGGTGATACTGATGTTCATGCCCCGGATCGCGTCGACCTTGTCGTATTCGATTTCGGGGAAAACAATCTGTTCCTTCACGCCCATGTTGAAATTGCCGCGGCCATCGAAGCCCTTGCCGGCAATGCCGCGAAAGTCGCGCACCCGCGGCAGCGCCACGCTGACCAGGCGATCGATGAACTCATACATGCGCGGGCCGCGCAGCGTCACCATGCAGCCAATCGGATAGCCGTCGCGAATCTTGAACCCGGCGATGGATTTCTTCGCCTTGGTGATCACGGGTTTTTGTCCGGCGATCTTCTGCATGTCGCCGACGGCGTTTTCCAGCACCTTCTTGTCCGCCACCGCCTCGCCCACGCCCATGTTGAGCGTGATCTTGGTGATGCGCGGCACTTCCATGACGGATTTGTAGCCAAAGCGTTTGACCATCTCCGGCAACACATCCTTTTTGTAGATCTCAAACAAGCGAGCCATGTCGTTTCCTTATATCTTCACCAGTTCGCCGTTCGATTTGAACACGCGCGTCCGTTGAAATTTCTTGCGGCCGCCTTCCACCGGCTCCACCTTGACGCGGACACGGTCGGCCTTGCCGGTGGCGGGATTGAAAAGGGCCACGTTGGAGACATGGATGGGCATGGCCTTCTGCACGATGCCCCCCGTCTCGCCCTTGACCGGATTGGGACGCACGTGCTTCTTGGCGATGTTGACGCCATCCACCAGCACATGCTCGGCATCCACGCGCGACGTTACCGTGCCGCGACGCCCCTTGTCCTTGCCCGCGATGACGATCACTTCATCGCCCTTGCAAATCTTGTTCATTTCCGTCTGGCTCCTCTCAAAGCACTTCCGGCGCGAGCGACACGATCTTCATGTAGCGCTCGGTACGCAGTTCGCGCGTCACCGGTCCGAAGATGCGGGTGCCGATCGGCTCCAGCTTGTTGTTCAGGAGCACGGCGGCGTTGCTGTCGAACTTCACCACGGAACCATCCGGACGGCGCACGCCCTTGGCGGTACGCACCACCACGGCGTTATACACGTCGCCCTTCTTGACGCGGCCGCGCGGCGCGGCATCCTTGACGCTGACCTTGATCACGTCGCCTATGCCGGCATAGCGGCGGCGCGAACCGCCCAATACCTTGATACACATCACCGAACGCGCGCCGGTATTGTCGGCCACGTTCAGAACGGTTTGCATCTGAATCATTTTTCACTCCAACTTATCCCGCCAGCAAAGGCGGACAGTCTTGGATCCCGCAAGGGAGATTAATCTCGACCCGCGGCCAGGAAAGGCCGCAAGAAACAAAGGCGGCGATTCTGACCGGACTTTTTCATCCTGTCAACGCCTTTTCGCATCTCTTCGCATCTTTTTCCACTTTTTCCGCGAACGGAACCGGGCAAGGCGCGAAGAACCGTCCAGGACGATCCGGACGGTTCGGGGAAATCCCGGAAGGATTTACCGTTTGGAGAATTGCTTCCTGCGGCGCGCCTTGTGCAGGCCGACCTTCTTGCGCTCCACCTCGCGCGCGTCGCGCGTGACGAATCCGGCGGCGGAGAGCGTGGGTTTCAGCGTGGCGTCGTATTCGAGCAGGGCGCGGGTGATGCCGTGCCGCACGGCACCCGCCTGTCCGGATTCGCCGCCGCCGGTCACGTTGACCTTGATGTCGAAGCCTTCCAGTTGATTGACCAGCGCCAGCGGCTGGCGCACCACCATGCGTCCCGTTTCGCGCGAAAAGAAAACGTCCAGCGGCTTGCCGTTTACGACGATCGTGCCGGAACCACGCTTCATGAACACGCGAGCCACCGCGCTCTTGCGCCGCCCCGTGCCGTAGTAATAACTGACTGCTGCCATGTTCTTATCCTTGAATTTCCAGTATCCGTGGTTGTTGGGCGGCGTGGGGATGCTCCGCGCCCGCGTAGCATTTCAGCTTCTTCAGCATGGCGTAGCCCAGCGGCCCCTTGGGCAACATGCCCTTGACCGCCTTTTCCAGGATGCGCGCGGGAAAGCGTTGCTGCATCTTGGCAAAGCTGGTCTCATAAATGCCGCCCGGAAAGCCCGTATGACGGAAGTACTTCTTGTCCTCGGCCTTGTTGCCGGTAACGCGCAGTTTTTCCACATTGGTCACGACGATGAAGTCGCCGGTATCGACATGCGGCGTGTAAATGGCCTTGTGCTTGCCGCGCAACCGGCGCGCAATCTCACTGGCCAGACGCCCCAGCACCTTGTCCGTGGCATCCACCACGAACCACTCATGCACCACCTCGTGCGGCTTGGCGGAAAAAGTTTTCATTGACGGCATCCTTTGCCCACAAAAATCAAAAGAGGCGGGATTCTAGGGTGAAGCACAACACATGTCAATCATCGTCGTCATCATCGTCGTCATCATCGTCGTCATCATGGGGTGCAATGAAAAGCGGAGGATGTCAAAGTGATATCACCCCTGCCCTTGCTGGTTTCCCAAGGTTGGCATAGCCTGGTCGTATCCGGGGCGCGCGATTTTCTCCCCCCCTGACCTGGGGGGACTGCGGGGGGTTTGCGGCGGTTCGGTATGCATCCGACTTTGGTGCCTGCTCCACTGCCGCAAACCCCTCCCCAGCCCTCCCCTTGTCAGGGGAGGGAGTTTGGCGGCGCTTCGTCTGAGATAAATTATTGATATGACATTATCAACTTTTCATTGCTCCCGTTTATCTGGGTGCACTCCAAAGTTTTCCGCCAACCGTATCGAAATCAACCACGCCCCTCGCGCTTTTTTCGAGCGCGCTCGCATTTGAGAATCCGGAAGCGTCCCGAAGGGACGCAATTTTGATAACCCCCGGCGTCAGCCGGGGGAGAGGCAGCCCATCCCACCCTGGATAGCCCCAACGGGGCGTTACCCGCAGCGGCGTCATGGGAAAAACATTCATTGCTCCCGTGTACGAAAAACGATTGCGATAGCGGAACTGCCGGAAACGACGCATGTGCCGATGCGGCTGCACGATGTAACACCCCGTTGGGGCTACCT